>JAYVBN010000455.1:0-3112 GCA_043750455.1 Bacteroidia bacterium
TGTTGTAGCGTATCTAAGCAAAGACGAATTAATAAAAATGGCCGACCGCACTCGGAAAGCAATGGAAAAAGCCGCTAAGGAACTGGAGTTTATTGAAGCCGCCAAATTGCGCGATGAATATCAGGCGTTTTTGAAATTGATTGAAAGTAAGTAAGGCATAGGTTTTTTTGGGTTTCTATTTCCCTATTGATCAATACCAAATGCCTGAGTACATAAACAAACCTCTTCGCCACATCGTCTTAGTTTCACCAAATTCCAAAGGTCAATCTAGGCAATATTATTCCTTTACAAACTTTGCTACCAAGGTCTTGTTATGTTGAGTAGCACTTATAAAATATATTCCGTTTAGAAAAGAACTAACCGAAACTACAGCCTTTTCACCTCGTTTTGAAAAATTTTCAATCACCTTGCCAGATGGATCATAAATAACTATTTCCACATTTGCATTAGATTCGAAAGCAGTTAAGTTCACTGCTAAAACATTGGTTACCGGGTTCGGATAAAGATAGAAATCCGATACAGCTTTAGAATTCAAATCTCCAGTGATTACTAATATTTGTTCTGCCGAAAGTTCACTTGAGCAATTGTCTACAGTAACCTTTACAGAATAAGTACCACCTTCAGTTGGAGTAAAGGTGTTTGAAATCGCATCGGCAATCAAAGTTCCATTCTTAAACCATTGATTGCCATTTGAACTGCTAGAAGTTAATACAGGCGTTCCAGAATTTAATCCAGTTGTGGTTATAACAGGCTTAGCTGGATTTATGCAAAAGGATTGAGATACGGATATAGCTGCAGCATAACTAAAATTGCCTAATTGATCAGCTTTGATGGTAACACTTCCTGGCTTATTCATCTTAACTTGGCTTCCAGAAATAGTTACCTTATCGCTGCTCGTGAATGATACTGGTAATCCAGAGCTGGCAATTGCTGATAGCGTAAAATCAAGGTCACCAAATGTTTTCGATGAAGGTCCACTAAAAGTAATTGTCTGATTTTCCTTTGCTACCACGACAAGGCCTACCGTAAAAGGATAGTTACCGCTGGTCTCTGTAAGATTATAGATTTTGCTAAATCCACTTCCATCTGATTTAATTTTAAAAATAATTCCGCCAGATTCAGTTCCTCCAATCCAAGTCATACCATATAGATAGCCATCTGGTGCCAAGGTTAGACTTCCTGCCAGAGGAGAGTTCCCCGTTAAAATACTGAAACTATATAAGCTAGAAAACCAAAATCCGTCAGCATTGATCCTAAAAACGGTACCTCCGTTACTTACTCCCCCCGAGGATGTGGTTCCAATAAATTCATTTGCTGAAATTTTTGTCAATCCGCCTTTCGGATAGGCTCCCTTAATCGCACCATCAAAATCTATTAATTTTACAAAATCGGTTCCATTTGGTTTAATACGAAATAGAGATCCCTTATCATTAGCTCCACCATAGGAGCACATACCAAGCAAGTTGCCGTCTCCTGTCAGAACCAATTCACTAGGCGATTTACCAGTTGATGAAGCAAAATTAAAAAGAACTGAGAAACCAGTTCCTAAAAGCGATATCTTAAACAATGTCCCACCATTATCAACACCACCACCACTTGTTGCACCTATCAATTCACCCGCTGTTGGTTCAATTAACGATCCGATTGGATATCCCCCCTCGCTAAAACTAAAATCATAAAGCTTGGTAAAGCCCGAACCATCTAATTTAATTTTAAATAGTGTCCCTGCATTATTTAAACCCCCTATGTTTGTTAACCCATACAAGTCTCCATTCGATGCTTGAAACAAACTGCCTTGCGGCTCTCCACCCGTAATTTTCTTATCAAAGTCAAAAAATTTGGTAAATCCTGAACCACTTTTATTGATTTTGAAAATAATTCCAAATCCATAAAGACCACCCGCTGCCGTAACTCCGTATAAATTGTTATCAGATGCCATTATCATATTGCTGCGACCACCCTCAGCTTCGACATAAAACTCAAACAGCTTTGTGTAGGTGCTGTTTGATTTCAATCTGAAGATAACACCTTTGTTACTTATTCCTCCGTAACAAGATAAGCCATAAAAATCTCCATTCGTTGCTTCCAATATTCCATTCGTATAAGGAGCCGAACCGTTAACTCCGTCCAATTGGAGTAAATTTGAAAACCCCGTTCCATCTGTATTAAGCATAAATACAGTACCAAGAGAATTAAGGCCTCCAGCCGAGGTCATCCCTACAAGCTTACCACCACTCGTATATGTTAAACTTTCAGGATAGCTCCCATTAGAATTATTAAATTCAAATAACTTCGTATAGTTAGTACCATCTGCACTTAATTTAAAAATTACTCCAAATCCAAAGATTCCTGATCCAGCAGCTCCGTACATCTCGCCACCAGTTCCTTTTATTAAAGTACCCGATGGAAAAGCACCGTTTGATCCGTTAAAGTCAAGTAGTGTAATGAAATTGGTGCCATCCACATCTACTTTAAATATTATTCCCTTACTTTCAGATCCACCACCGGCTGTCATACCATAAAGCTTCCCATCACTGCCTTGCACCAAATTACCAAATGGATTTATCCCTTTACCTGCAAAATTAATTAGCCTTGTGAATCCAGTTCCGTCTAGCTTTATTTTAAAGATTATTCCCGCATCTGAAGTTCCTCCCTGCGTGGTCATTCCATACAAATCACCATTCGTTGCCTGAATCAATGCGCCTTGTGGTTGACTGCCATCGCCAGTGAATTTATGTAGTACAGTATAACCACTTCCATCTGGCTTAATTTGATAGATAACACCTCCACCCTGTATTCCACCAGATAAAGTCATTCCATATAAATTTCCATTAGTTGCTTGAAACAATTGATCATACGGGTTCTTTCCGTCAGCACCATTGAAGCTATGTAAAACTGTGTAGCCAGTCCCGTCAGTATTAAGTTTATAAATTGTTCCAGCTCCATTTACACCACCTGCATCTGCAACTCCGTAAAGGCTACCATCTAAGCCCTGTATCAATATGCCTCTCGGCCGTTCACCATTCTTGTTTCCCTCGAATGTCTTGGCTTTGATAAAATTACTTCCATCCGAGTTAACATTAAAGATAGTACCATGTCCATCTCCTCCACT
>JAYVBN010000456.1:0-5571 GCA_043750455.1 Bacteroidia bacterium
AGTACTTTTTTAGAGTCAATGCTGAGTAGGTATTTTGACCCAGTAACACTTTGTGCTGCGCCAAGAAATTTTTGGGAGACGTTCATAGATTTGATTCGATCAGAAATGTACCGAATATAATGTATGATCAGAAGGGGACACCGACAAAAAAGGAGCTATCGCTCCTTCATTGTCAAAAAAATATTTTAAGCGTTTAATCTCTTTTTATAATTTCTGGATTTCCCCGATGTGAAACAGAACTTGCAACACCCTTTGTGATCTCAAGGGTTTCTGTAGCATTCACTTTTGCTGTAGATGCTCCATGAGCTTCCACAACTGCACGCTCGACTTGGTAACCATATGCTTTAAGCCCAGACGCCCCCGTGATATTAGCCTCCATAAAATTTCCTTCACCTCTTAAGTCTAGCGAGGAGGCGCCTGTCAAATTGATATCCAAATTGCGGGCAGAAAATTCTCCATCGCCCACAACTGCCCCAAGAAATTTAATTTCCATTTCCTCTTCATCAAACCCCCGGATATCCACCTTACCTGCTCCACGTACATTTAGTTCGGTAAGACTTGGTGTGACAATCGTTATTCTTAGATCGTCCTCATCCAATAGATTGCCTTTCCAAAAAAACTTGCGGTCGTCATCATAATCTATTACTAATGTTTCTCCATCCAGGCTGACGTTATAATGTTTTTTAGTTGCATCATTACCTTCCATTCTCACAGAGTAAGAGTCGCCTTGGCGGATGGTAGCTTTGAATATTCCGTTTAAATCAATGCTATTAAAATCTTGCAGACCGAATTGATCTCTACTGTCCAAACCTGCGTCAGTAGGAGCACTGATGGCATTATCCATGTTTTCATTTTCACTTTCTGCAACCGGGCAGCTTACGCACTCACAACCTTTTTCTGTCATTTTCCAGGTTTGAGTTTCAAAATTGAGATCCCAGTACCTACTTCCCTGGCCATGAAGAATATTTGTATCAATCATTCGCCAAAGCGGTGCATCTACTACAAAGGGTTGGTTATACGGTATGAATAGATCCATATCCAATCGCTGCGCTCTGAACTTTGCATCTTTATTGAAGATGATATTCGAGTCAAACGAGATGATGCTATCTGATTGATTGACAGCATAACTTACCATCTGCGCATTTTCAGCTGCAATTTTTCTGGTGGCACCTTGTGCTTCGAAATGCTGAACCAATTTAATCTCCTTTCCATCATAGCCCTTAAGCCTTAAGGAAGTCACATCATAATCATCAAGGCCAACTTCATTGATTTTAAGCAAAGGGATGCTTCCATTAAGAGCAAACACTTTCTCCACTTTGTGCTGACCTTCTTCTTTGAATGAATACACAAATTGCGGGATGCTGAAACTCAATACGGCTACACTTATAAAGAAGATAACAAACATGGTCCAGCCTACCATAGGATTAAAAGCTACACGCTTGCCAATGATAGAACCTCCAATCAATAGGATGAACATGGAAGGAATGAATGCGGCAAGGAATGCAAAGATTAAAGTCCAGGCCGGGAAAGCATTTCGCATGGCTTCCAAAGGCATACTCATGCCACTGACATGAAGATCGCCCCATAGTGGCACGGAGCCCACAGAGAATAATCCAATAACAACTCCACCTGCCAGGATCAATGAAAGTAGAAGGGCTAAGCCCACCAATAGAATGACAATGCCTATGGCTATGCGTAAGATGTCAATTGCAACGTTGAAGAGTGGACCCAATAATTTAGCTATTCCGGTGATGATTGCTGCTATCGCGCGAAACGGAAAGAGAATGATTTTTGCAAGTGTACTTTCTTCTTGCTCTTCTTTTTCATTTAAGCTTTTCTTTACACTGGACTCAATATTGGAAAGTGTAACCGCCTCACCCTGCATTTGCATTTTCTCAGTGAGGGTCTTCGCCTGTGGCAATGCGATCCATAATACAATGTAGATGATGAAGCCTAAACCCCCAATAATGGCCGAGATTACGAATAGTAATCTAATAAGAGTGATATCGGCACCAAAGAACGCAGCTACACCGCTTGCTACGCCACCCAAGACTTTTTTCTCGCTGGTGTCACGAAACATTTTCTTTACCGTTGGTTCGTCCTCCAATTCTGCTGAAGCCGGCAGCACAATCCAGAAAATAATGTAGACTAATAACAGGCCTCCATAACTACCTAACACGAGTAGTGCAAACAATAACCTGGGCCAAACAGGATCGATATTGAAATAATGACCCAAACCAGCGCACACGCCACCTGCAATCTTTCGCTTTTGATCGCGAAACAATTTCTTGTTGGCAGTGGTTTTTCCAGAAGAGCTGAATGAACCCGACTTTTGACTTTGTTCTTGCCTTGCGGATTCACCAACGGGTATATCTTGTTCTTCGGCAGCTTTGAAATCGTTGACACTACCCATGGTGGTAATCAGGAAGCTAACATCTTCTGCCGTGATCACCTGCTTACCTTCATTTAGTTTTGTCAGAAAGATCTCAGCAATCCTTCCTTCTATATCGGCCAGGATTTCACTGCTATCTTCAAATGCCCCGAAGTATTTATTTACGGAGTCGAGGTACTTGCGGAGTGTATCGTACCCATCTTCTTCGATGTGGAAAATAATACCGCTAATATTTATGCTGATGTTCTTTTTCATACGTCAGTTGTGAGATAGGAAGTTATACGTTGGTTTTGGTATGGTTCGTGATCATTTCAGTGGAATGAATAAGGTCATCCCAGGTATCGGTTAGTCCGCGAAGAAAATCGTTACCAATATCAGTAAGCTTATAGTATTTGCGAGGCGGGCCCGATTTAGATTCCACCCATTTATATTCAACCAATCCCGCATTTTTCAAGCGCGTTAGTAAGGGGTAAAGTGTTCCCTCTACTACAATCATTTTGGCTGCGGTTAGTTCGTCCAGCATATCTGAAGCATACACTTCGCCACGGGCAATTATGTGCAGGATGCAATACTCCAAAATACCCTTCCTCATCTGTACTTGCGTGTTTTCTAGGTTCATACATCCGTTTTTAAATGAATCTAGGCCTATATACGGCTAAAGTACTATGCATGGCCAAGTACTTTGTAGAAATTTTTAACTTTTTTTTGAGAAGAGGCAAAAGCATAGAATTTCTGACGATTTCAAATGTTTTAGATTAGCCAATTGTGTTCAAACATGTGACGCTAAAATTTTTCAGGCCAAGCTTTATTAGGATATTGCGAGTTGTTACTTGTGATTTTTGGATGGTATCAAGCTGTGGTGAATAACTTTTGTTTTAAATCGGGAAAGAATAGAGTCGCATTTAACTTCTTCATACTTCTTTTTTTATTTCCATTTTCAAGTCTGGCCCAGACAACCAATAGCTGGATAGACTTTAGTCAATCCTACTTTAAGATCTCCGTTGTTAAAGACGGAATCCATAAGCTTACTTATTCGGATTTGCAGGCTGCTGGCTTTCCTTTAGGTTCAGTAGATCCCCGTAGGATACAAATCTTTCATCGTGGCATTGAGCAGGCAATTATTGTCCATGGCCAGGCCGATGCGGTTCTAAACACTTCTGACTATCTCGAATTTTTTGGGCAGCGTAATGATGGCACGCTGGATGCAAATCTTTATCAACCATCATCGCTTCAACCCCATTCTTACTATAATATTTACTCTGATACATCAGCTTACTTTCTCACCTGGAATTTCACCACCCAGGGAAAACGAATGAGTATTTTTTCGGAAGTCAATGTTCTCAATCTTCCCAAAGAGCCTTTTCACCATCAGGAAAAATTGGACGTGAAGACAGATCAATATTCTGGTGGCTTAACTTTAAACGATGTCTTACAGTTTTCACAATTTGATCAGGGAGAAGGCTGGACTGGCATTGCACTCAAACAAGGTCAATCGGTTGACTTTGTTTTGGATTTACTCACCAACACTGTACAAAATGTTGACCTGCCCCAATTGGAGGTTTTGTTGGTAGGTAGAGATAATATTTCTCATTCGGCTGAGATTTATGTTGGCCCGAATTCGGGATCATTACGGTTGGTCAGTGCGCAGAATTTTTCCTCATTTGAAACACTCAAACTTTCAACAAATCTAAACTGGACGGATATTGGATCTGATGGAAAGATGATGGTGAGGGTTGCTGCCGTAGGAAGTGGTACGCAACGTAATCAACTCAGTGCCTCCTATATAAAAGTAACTTTTCCTCAAAACTTTGGTGTTTCAGGTGCAACTGAAAAGAGATTTACACTCAAGGCAAATCCTTCCAACAAGTCGTATATAGAACTGGACAATGCAGTTAGTGGCTTATGGATTTGGGACATTACAGATTCTGATAACCTAGTAATTATAGGTACCCAAACTTCCGGCACTACATTACGTGCTGTTATACCTGAAACGGTAAGTCCTAGAACTTTATACGCTAGTACGGTCACTGTCACACCAGCTATAAAGGCAGTTTCATTTCGCCAAATTAATCCTCTGGCTCATAATTATCTGATCATTACCAATCATGCTTTGTTAAAGCCTGCTGCCGGTTATGCTAATGTGGTGAAGGCTTATGCCGGTTATCGTTCTTCCCCGGAAGGTGGCAGTTATGACACGTTGGTCGTTACTGTGGATCAACTCTATGATCAATTCAATTATGGCGAAACTTCTTCACTTGGTATTTACGAGTTTGTAAAATTCATGGTAGGCAACGGTTCACCGCGGTATCTGTTTCTCATTGGCAAAGGTCGTGATGTATTCTCCCATCGTGGAGCCGAACTATCCACGTCTCAACTTAAAGACCTGGTGCCTACAGCGGGTTACCCTGGGTCTGATATAGCATTTTCTGCAGGTCTCAATGGAAAAACACATGTGCCAGCTATACCTACGGGTAGATTGTCGGCCACCAAACCAGAGGAAGTTGCTGCCTATCTAAATAAAGTAAAGGAGACAGAAGTAATTTTTAATAATCCTGTTGAGGAATTTTGGCGAAAAGAAGGCCTTCACTTAAGTGGTGGTATTCAACCGTATGAATTACCTTACTTTAAAAGTATAGTTGACGGATTTAAATCAGTGGCTGAAGATTATTATTGGGGCGGAAAAATCACAACCCTTGCCAAGCGCGAACCCAGCCCGGTTGAGATCATCAATGTATCAGATCAAATTAATAAAGGAGTTAACGTGGTCACTTTTTTTGGTCACTCTTCACCAAGTACTATTGATATTGATATCGGCTATGTAACTGACCCGACATTAGGGTATAATAATCAGGGTAAGTATCCTGTGTTTTTAATTAATGGATGTAATGCAGGCAATTCCTTTGCAAATGGAATTTCATTTGGTGAAGATTGGATGCTGGCCGCCAACAAAGGCGCCCGAAATTTCATAGCTCATAGTTCGTTTGGTTTTGTCAATACGTTGCAATCCTACTCCGATTATTTTTACTCAATTGGCTTTGGCGACTCTACTTTTATTGCCAAAGGAATAGGAGATGTGCAAAAAGAAATTGCAAGACGTTACATTGAATCTAACGGTGCAAGTATGCCAGTCATTACCCAGGTTCAGCAAATGTTGTTATTGGGTGATCCAGCGATGAAGC
>JAYVBN010000457.1:0-2882 GCA_043750455.1 Bacteroidia bacterium
TAGAGTTCTATTTAGAACCATTGAAAATTAACATTACCCAGGCTGCTGAAAAACTACTTATTACTCGCCCTAATATGTCGGCCATACTTAACGGTAAGGCTGGCATATCACCGGTGATGGCAGTTAAACTCGCCAAAGCATTTAAGACCAGTCCTCACTATTGGCTAAATATGCAGGCTAGTCATGACCTTTGGGCTGTGCTTCAGAATAATAAAACTTTATCCAACCAAGTTGAAGTACTTCTCTAAGTTCAAACTTTCAAATGCGAGCTAATTCATTCGTATTTCTTGGCTCTTAAAGTAGGCTTAGTAGTTAGTGCCCAACTTTATTTAATCCTATAAGCGGAATTTAGCTACCCTAAGAGTACAGGACTTTGTCCGAAAAAGAGTTTGGATCCCTCCGCGTTATTTTAGCCGGCTTATTTTTTTGCTTCCTGTGACTACAACCAATTTTCCTTTTCTGGCTTTTCTCACCACATGAAAACCTTTTTCATCGGATAACGGTTGCCAGTCAACACCACTGTTGTAGGAAATATCTGTACCCGTTGGTCCGGTTGCAATAACAACTGTGTCAGAAAGAAATTCCACACTCTCACGCAAGCCTCGGGTAGGTGTAGATGGCACCTTCCAGGTTTTACATTCATCTTGCGTGAGAAGAATGTGCTGAGTTCTTAAAGAGTCGCGCAAATAATCCCCACCGACAATGATGCCCATCTTTTTATCCCGAAAGGCTAGGGAAAAAATACCCGTGCTACTTTCGCCTTGTAATATTGGCGGTGACATGATCTTCCACGAAGATCCTTTGTTCTCCGAGATAAAAAGTCTGGAAACTTTTCCGCCAGTTGCGATCATAACCTTTGATTTGTCGTAACAGCGAATGCCCGTTCCACTGGCTGCGAAGGAAGCTTCACCTTCATTCAATAGTGGGCGTTGTAATTCTGGTAATTCATTCCAGGTATTGCCACCATCTTTTGTAATAAGCAATAGCATGCGTCCCTTAATAGGATCGCCATATATGATGCCTTCCTTGTCATTCCAAAAATCAATTCCATCGAAGAAGGAATCGGCATGATTGTTTTGATAAACGATTTGCCATGTGGTGCCACCATCGGTTGTATGAAGGATATGTGCGGGTGAACCAGCATTTGCGATTATCGCTCTTAGCTTATCGAATGCATATAACGACCGGAAATCTAGTTTTTCAAAACCCTGAACTTGTTTGAATATCCAACTCCTTGCACCGTCCGTGCTTCTGCCAATCCAACCGTTGCTGCCGCTTGCCCAAACTACATTGTCATCAACAACTGACAATCCCCGAAGGGAAGACGTTACCGAGACCTCACAATTTTCTAATGAGTAAGTTTGACTATAGGCGTTGGAACAAAGAAGCAGAGCCAGCAGAACTAAATACCTAAATGCAGAATATTTCATGTCTATTTTATTGGGTGGATTTCAAATTGTCGTTCTGGACTAAAGTCCTTCAAGTGAAGATTTGAATAACCACGCACTTAAGTGCGTGGTTAACGGCAACAATGGTGAAGGGCTTTAGCCCAAGCTGGCTGTTTCATCGCGACAATTTGAAATGCACTTATATTATTTGGGAATAATATTACCAACATTATTTCAAATAATTCTCACGAACACAAAACCATTCTTCTATCTTCACCTCTTCAATCACACTTAAATTGAATGGGTAAGCTTCTGGGAATTTTAGTTTTACTTTTCGTTATGATTATGAATGCATTTGCCCAAAAAGAGATAAAGTTTTTGGCCCTGGGAGATTCGTATACCATTGGCGAAAGCGTTGTTGAGCGTGATCGATGGCCGGTTCAATTGTCCAAAGCTTTGCGGGCAATGGGCAAATCGATTGGCGAGCCAACAATTATAGCCACTACAGGTTGGCGAACAGATAATCTCAAGGATGCTATTGACAAGGCAAAACTCGAAAATGAATATGAGCTCGTTACTTTATTAATTGGTGTAAATAATCAATACCAGGGCAAGTCAGTGGAACAATATGCGATTGAGTTTGAGGACTTATTGAAGACGGCCATTGGATTGGCCAAAGGAAAAAAAGAAAATGTACTTGTTGTTTCTATCCCTGACTATGGATACACACCTTTTGGAAAGACAAAGCAATCTGAGATAACAAAGGCAATTGATAGCTTTAATTATGTCAATAAAAATAGTACAGATAAAGCAGGAATTAAATATGTGAACATTACAGACATCTCACGCCAGGGCCTTGAAAAGCCAGAGCTTGTAGCCGATGATGGATTACACCCCTCAGGAAAAATGTACAGTCTTTGGGTAGAGCGGATTGTGATGGCGATCACCGATTAAAGCAGCGACCCTAAAATTTTAGAAATATTCCGGGCAATGATTTTGTGACCTTCTACATTGGGATGAATCCCATCAGTCTGGTTAAGTTTTTCAATTCCGCCAACATCCTCTAATAAAAAAGGAATCAGGGTGGCGTTGTTTTTTTTTGCCAGATCGGGATATATTTTTTTGAAATCAGCTGCATATTCTTTACCCATGTTTGGCGGCACCATCATCCCAGCCAGAACAAATTTAACGTTTGGATATTTGGCCTTCACTTTATCAATAATTGCCTGAAGGTTTTTTCGGGTTTGGTCTAACGGCAAACCTCGCAGTCCATCGTTAGCTCCAAGTTCCAATACAAAAATATCGATGGGCTGGCGCAGTATCCAATCAATGCGGCTCAGACCTCCCGCAGAGGTTTCACCACTCAACCCCGCATTTACTACTTTTACGCTCTTTCCTGATTTGTTAAGTTGCTTTTCGGCAAGGGCAGGAAACGCTTCTTCGGTAGATAAGCCATAGCCCGCTGTTAAGCTATCTCCAAAAAACAAGATTACT
>JAYVBN010000458.1:0-3595 GCA_043750455.1 Bacteroidia bacterium
AGCAACAAAATCTTCTATCCGTTGGTTTAAAGCTTTTCGAGTAAGCATGTTTTTAGTTTTAAAATTTTCTCGAACTGATTGAAAAATAACTTAGCCAAAGATCCAATGATTAATTTCTGTGAATCAGTGGCTCTAAAGCTCAATCTTCACACCCACCGGACAATGATCTGATCCATGATACTCATTGTAAATCAATGCATCTTTTACACTGGGTAGAAGTTTTTCATTTACCAGGAAGTGATCAATTCTCCAGCCTACATTCTTATCGCGACCGAAGGTCACGAAGTTCCAATACGAATATTTTACAGTGTCTGGATAAAAATGGCGAAACGTATCAGTAAATCCTGCACAAAGTAGTTTATCGAATCCATCAATTTCCTTTTGTGTATAGCCTGCCGACTTATTGTAATTCGCTTTCGGATGCGCAAGGTCAATGGGTTTGTGCGCCACATTGAAATCACCACACACAATCACAGGCTTTCTTCTATTTAACCATAATAGGTATTCGCGAAAAGCAATATCCCATGTTTCGCGATAATCCAACCTAGCAAGCCCTTCACCGGCATTGGGTGTATAGACGGTTATCACAAAATAAGTTGAATACTCCGCCACAATCACACGGCCTTCCTGATCAAATTCTTCAATACCTATGTCATAAGAAACATTTAAAGGCGCAGTCTTTGAAAGAATGGCTGTACCTGAATATCCTTTTCTTGCTTTCGATGAGTTTGCGTACACTTTATACTCAGAAAAAACCTCGAGCGATGAAAGCGTTTCTTCTAATGCAGCTTTTGTCTCTTGTAAGCACAAAATATCAGGCGCCATGGCCCTGACATTTTCTACAAAACCTTTTTTTATAATTGCGCGAATGCCATTGACATTCCAGGAGACAAAGTGAAGCATTGATTAGTTGATTTGAAGATTAGATGATTCCAAACTTGGAACTGAAACCAAAAGTCCCTCTCCTTTTGGAGAGGGATTTAGGGTGAGGTGACTTTAAAACTTATACCTTACAAAAGCTTCCATCGCCTCATACTCTGCCAAGCCCAAAGCATTGTAGCCTTCAGCTGTAGCATGATTGCGATCTTCGGCACGCACCCAGAATTCCCTCTTATCGTTACCCGGGAATACAGCACTGTCTTTTTGTGATTGATGCTTGAATACAGCTCTCCTCTTTCTCATTAATTCATCAGGACTGAGTGGCACGGCCATTTCAATCTGATCGATATCCCACTCCTGCCACGCACCTCTGTAGAGCCACACGTAGCAATCCTTCATCCATGCTTTGCCTTTCAACCTGTCAATTGCCTGGAAGATGGCAGCGAGACAAACACGGTGTGTTCCATGCGGATCGGAAAGGTCGCCTGCCGCATAAATTTGATGAGGTTTAATCTTCTCCAACAGATCAACAATGATCTGAATATCTTCTTCGCCAAGAGGCTTCTTTTTTACAGTACCCGTCTCATAGAAAGGCATGTCTAAAAAGTGAGCCTGACTATCTGGTATGCCAACATAACGACAACCTGCTTTCGCTTCTCCCCTTCTGATCATCCCTTTTATGGTCATCACCTCTTTGCTATCAACTTGTCCAGGTCCTTTTTCCTTAAGTGATTTTACAATCTGCTTATAAAACTTCTCTCCATCTTCTTTGCTTAAGCCAAACTGGTCGTTGAAGTCGCGGACAAAATCT
The DNA here is from genome assembly GCA_043750455.1 of Bacteroidia bacterium. Classification (GTDB taxonomy): domain Bacteria; phylum Bacteroidota; class Bacteroidia; order Cytophagales; family Cyclobacteriaceae; genus ELB16-189. The sequence continues at coordinate 1,691 of JAYVBN010000458.1, forward strand.
GCAAAGCGAACTGCATCATCGTCAAATACTGCAATGTTACCTGAGGTTTGATATGCCACATGCACCTCATGACCTTGATCTACTAACCTTATAAATGTTCCTCCCATTGAAATCACATCGTCATCCGGGTGTGGGCTGAAAATAATTGCACGTTTCGGAAATGGCGCAGCTCGTTCCGGGCGGTTTGAATCATCCGCATTGGGTTTTCCTCCTGGCCAACCCGTTATGGTGTGCTGAAGCTGATTGAATACTTTTATATTGACTTGATAGGCTGATCCAAATTCGGTAATCACATCACCCATACCATGTTCCATATAATCATGGTTGGTAAGTTTTAGAATCGTCTTATTTAATTTAAAACACATCCACACCACAGCTTTACGAATAAGCACTTCATCCCACACACAGCTATCAACAAGCCAAGGAGTTTTAATAGCTGTTAATTGAGATGAGGCCGCATCATCCAGCACCACCAATGTATTAGAATGCTTTTGGAGGAACGTAGAAGGAATTTGATCTGTTACAGGACCTTCTACTGCTTTCTTCACAATAGTACCTTTGCCCTCGCCCCACGCCATCATCACTACGCGCTTGGCTTTCATGATCGTGCCTACACCCATTGTAATCGCTTTGCGCGGAACGTTTTCCTCGCCAAAGAAATCACTGGCTGCATCAATACGGGTTACCTGATCGAGTGTTATCAGACGAGTGGTTGAACGTTCGGAAGATCCTGGTTCGTTAAAACCAATGTGCCCCGTGCGACCAATACCCAACAACTGAATATCAATTCCACCAAGTTGTTCGATTCTTGCATCATAGTCTTTGCAGAAATCGGCTACTTTCTCTTTGGCAAGCGTGCCATCTGGAATATTAATGTTCTTGTTTGGAATGTCTATATAGTTAAACAAATGCTCATTCATGAAACGAACATAGCTCTGCAAGGAGTCAGGTGGAATTGGATAGTACTCATCTAGATTGAAGGTGTGCACGTTCTTGAAACTAAGACCTTCCTTTTGGTGCATCCTTACCAACTCAGCATATACCCTTGTTGGCGTAGAACCAGTTGCCAAGCCAAGAACGCATGGCTTCCCTTCCAGTTGGCGGATTTTTATTAAAGCAACAATTTCGTTGGCTACAAAAACGGAGGCCTCCTCTGAACTTTTGAAGATTTTCAGTGGAATTTTTTCCAGGTCTTTCTGATCAAGCATAGCAATACATTTATTAAGGTTGGACGGAGCTGCTAAATTAAGTGAACTTCCGGTTTAAATTGGCACAGATTCACAGATTATTGTTGGGTCATTTATGTAGTAAATTCTACATTCAAAATCTAGTTTATTAAAAGGTAATCCTCTGCTCTTCGCGCTAAACTTTCTGTAGTAATCCAAAGGAGTAGATTTCAGTAATTTGTGCAGAGCATGTAAATCTGTGAATCTGTGGCTAAAATAGTTTTCCCTAACATACGTTCGAGTAACTTTGATCTATGGACGAATTCAGAACCGAACTAAACCTCAAGCCAGCCGAGCACAAAATCTCGTTGCATCACCCAATGATAACTTTGGGATCATGTTTTGCCGATAGCATTGGGCAAAAATTACAAGTGTCCAAATTTTCAGTTTCTTCAAACCCCTTTGGAACCATTTACAATCCAATATCCATTCATAAGCTTCTTCTCCAATCCATTTACAATCAACCTCCTCTCGACCATACCTATCTCCAAAATCAGGACATCGCTTTGAATTATGATTTTCATTCAGAATTTGCAGGAGCAGCCAAAAATGAATTGGAAACAAAAATTAAAGTGACTGTTGGCCACACACATCATTTTCTAAAAAAAGCTAAGTTCCTGTTTCTTACCTACGGCACCTCTTGGGTATATGAGAGATTGGATACCGGAGAAGTAGTTGC
>JAYVBN010000459.1:0-3848 GCA_043750455.1 Bacteroidia bacterium
CCAATGTATTCAAGCCCGGTTTCACCACCAAAAAGAGAGGATGGGGATTAGGACTCGCCCTGGCTAAACGCATCATTGAACTTTACCATGAAGGGAAAATTTTTGTGAAATCATCCGATGAAATTCAAGGAACCACATTTAGGATTGAGCTGAAAAGTGCATAAGTAAATTTTAGCCAATAATGCATCGAAATCCGCTCCGCAACAGCTTGATTTTCTGTTACCTGCAGCCATTCATCTTGGCAGTAAAATCCTTTAAACACAAGTTTGGATTAACCCCATAAAAACCTATTTTTGCGATCGGAAATTTTGACCCACTCGGTCAATCTTGTCGTGTAAATCAACCCTACTCGTAAATCATATTTAAATGGCAAATTTTGGTAAAATAACACAGGTAATCGGCCCGGTAGTTGACGTTGCATTTGACGATGCTGGCTCGAAATTGCCCAACATCCTTGATTCCTTAAGCGTAACCAAAGGGGACGGAACCGTAGTTGTATTGGAATGTCAGCAACATTTGGGAGAAGACAGAGTGCGTACCATCGCTATGGATGGAACTGAAGGTCTTGTGCGTGGGATGAAAGTAACTGACTCAGGTTCTCCCATCCAAATGCCGATTGGTGAAGATATTAAAGGCCGTCTTTTCAATGTGATTGGTCAGGCCATTGACGGAATGCCTCAACCAAAGGGGAATAAGTCTTTGCCTATTCACAGATCAGCTCCACTCTACGAAAACCTCTCCACTTCACAGGAGATCTTATATACCGGTATTAAAGTGATCGACTTGATTGAACCGTATTCCAAAGGTGGTAAAATCGGTTTGTTTGGTGGTGCTGGTGTGGGCAAGACTGTATTGATTCAGGAATTGATCAATAACATTGCAAAAGCTTATTCAGGTCTTTCTGTATTTGCAGGTGTGGGTGAAAGAACACGAGAAGGAAATGACCTTTTGAGAGAAATGATTGAAGCTGGTATCGTTAACTATGGTGAGGAATTCATGAAATCGCTTCATGCTGGTGGTTGGGATCTTTCTAAAGTTGATAGCGAGAAATTAAAAGACTCAAAGGCGACCTTTGTTTTCGGTCAGATGAACGAACCTCCTGGTGCACGTGCACGCGTTGCTCTTTCCGGATTAACTGTTGCAGAATACTTCCGGGATGGTGATGGGACTGGCAAAGGCCGCGATATTCTTTTCTTTATTGATAACATTTTCCGTTTCACGCAAGCAGGTTCTGAAGTATCCGCATTGTTAGGCCGTATGCCTTCTGCCGTAGGATACCAGCCAACGCTTGCATCTGAAATGGGTGCGATGCAAGAACGTATCACATCAACTAAAAATGGTTCAATCACTTCTGTACAGGCCGTTTACGTGCCTGCCGATGACTTGACTGACCCTGCTCCTGCCACAACATTTGCTCACTTGGATGCCACAACAGTATTGTCACGTAAAATCGCTGAATTAGGTATTTATCCTGCGGTTGATCCTTTGGATTCAACTTCACGGATTTTGCGTGCTGACATTGTAGGTGAAGAGCATTACAATTGCGCTCAGCGTGTTAAGCTTACTCTTCAACGCTATAAGGAATTGCAAGACATTATCGCCATCCTTGGTATGGATGAATTGTCTGATGAGGATAAGCAGATTGTACACCGCGCAAGACGTGTGCAACGTTTCTTGTCACAGCCATTCCACGTGGCTGAAGCTTTCACAGGTCTGAAAGGAGAATTGGTGGATATTAAAGATACTATCAAAGGCTTCAACATGATTATGGATGGCGAAGTGGATCATTTGCCTGAAGCCGCATTTAACCTTGTAGGTACAATTGATCAGGCCATTGCAAAAGGTGAGAAGTTGATGGCCGAGTCAAAAGCTAATTAATAATAATCCGAATAAAGATGCATTTAGAAATAATGACTCCGGAGAAGAAAGTGTTTGAAGGCGATGTAACGATTGCCACTTTTCCAGGTTCGGATGGTTCTTTTCAGGTGATGAATGACCACGCCCCACTGATTAGTTTGTTGAAAGACGGAGTTGTTGTTTACAAAACAAAAGAAGAAACAAATCAGGTTAATATTACAGGCGGTGTAGTAGAAGTCCTTAAGAATAAAGTGATTTTACTTGCCGATGGAGTGACCAAATAAGGAGCTCATTATTATTCAAAAAAGAAACCCGGTGATGTGCCGGGTTTCTTTATTTCAACCTTTTCTCTTTGTTAAAAGAAATTTCAAAATAGGTAGTGGCCTATTGACGGATCACCCACTTCACAAAGAAGACAACGCCAATTAACAAAGCTAGCCCACCAATAATATAGAAAACATCGCCTCCAATAATAAGACCAGCAATACCAACGGCACCAAAAATTGATGCTAACTTAAGATCACCATCCATACCCTTTGTAGAAGTAACGCCTTTAATACTTTCCTTCTTGGCTTGGATGGAGTTTTTAACTTCTGCCTTCAAATAAGTTCTTAGCTCTTTACGCTCAGTTTTAGTCATTTGAGCATATGTCTTTTTCACAGGGGCAACCTTAGCCTCGGTGGTCGGTAAAATTATTTCTGCCGATGGGATTTCACTAGTTGTGGAAGCCATTAGCAGCTCAGGTTGAATAGCCTGAGGGCCATCATTTGCTACCACCTCATTAACAGATGATGTCTTTTTCTTGCCTGCATTATAATTGTAGTGATCAAAATTGTAGGAGTACTTAGGTGCAGAACATGAAGCCATAAAGGCAATGGCAGCTAAACAAAGTAGGGTTCTTTTCATAAGATTAGAGTTTGTGATTAATGTTTGCTAAAGGTAGAAATTATCCGAGTGAAAAAACGTTTTTCAAAGTCCAAAAAAAAGCGAAACTGCCCAAAGATCGCACCGTAGAACAGTAAAAAAATATTGTAAATAGGTAGAATAAGAATGTAGTAGATAACGGAAGCGGTCGTGGAGACTTCACCGCCATCAAATAAATACCTAAACAACGGCTTCTTCAAAAATAACACTGTAAAGCCTGTGCACGCAAAAACCACCAGAATGATAATAACCTGAAAAGCGCTGTTAACTTTCCATCGTGCCTGTAATTTTTGCATCCAGCTCATCGCCATCAATTTTGGGTTCAAGATAGAAAAAGGAAAGTCTCAGGAAAACCGTTCCCAAAAATCATTTTTAGGTAATGAGGCAGTAATACGGACAGGTTCTTTCTTAACCGGGTGTATAAACCCGAGTTCCCTGGAATGAAGGCAAATACTGGCATCGGGATTAGGTGCACTATGACCATATTTGACATCCCCAACAATTGAGCAGCCTATCGAAGCCAATTGCACACGAATCTGGTGAGGTCGCCCAGTAATCGGATTTACTTCCAGTAAATGGAAACCTGACTGGTACCCAATAACTTTGTAACTCAATTCCGATCGAGAACCTTCCGGATGTTCGCGCTTGTAAGCGGTGGTCTTATTCTTTTTTTCGTCTTTCACCAACCAATGAATGAGCGTGTCTTCATCCTTTGCCGGCTTTTTATCTACTAAAGCCCAATATGTTTTTTTTGTTTCCCTGTTTTTAAAGAGTGCATTCATACGCTCCAATGCTTTTGAAGTACGAGCGAATACAACCACTCCGCTTACAGGCCTATCCAGTCGATGCACAACTCCTAAAAATACATCGCCAGGCTTTTGATAGTGAACCTTGATATACTCTTTGCAAATTTCTACTAACGGTTTGTCTCCAGTTGCATCGCCTTGTACCAAAACCCCTGACTGCTTGTTGATAATTAACAAATGATTGTCTTCAAACAATACATCCAGATCTTGATATCTCATTGGACTTTCAAGTTAGTCCTTAAACTCAGAAGTGAAATGGAA
>JAYVBN010000460.1:0-9101 GCA_043750455.1 Bacteroidia bacterium
TTGTTTGTTAAATTCACCTGCAAAAAGTTCGGATTGTGTAGATAGCCATTTTTCCAATTCATTGGCCTTCTCTTGATTTTCATCAATCACTTTTTGTTGACTCTTTTTTTCTTCAAGTGTAAGTGAAGCCAGGTGTGCCAACTTTTCTTTATGCTGAAGCCACTCTGTGAATTTCGCTATGAGATCGGGATTACCACTATTCAAAATTGTGTTTCTTACTTTTGTGGAAGCATTCAATAACAATGCTTTCGTCTCCAATCTGAAATCAAAAAGCTCACTTAAGGCCATATTATCTTTTTGCTGATATTGAATTACAAACTCCTCATAATCATTAATCACTTTGCTGACTTTATTGAAATAGGCTGTCTTCTCATAATCGCTTAGCGCGGGAAATAACTCTTTAATTTGCTTGAGATAAAAAACCGAGACTTGTTTATAAAGTGGCGCGGCCGCAACGTACTCTCCCAATCCTTGATTTAAGGCTGCAAGATTATACAGTGTATACATATAATCCGGATGATCTTTGCCTAACATAGTCTCCCTTATTTTCAAGGCAGACTCTAACATCATACGAGCCTTCTGCGGCTCATTTGTTTCCTGATAGATGGTGCCCAGGTTTGCCATTTTGTTGGCATAGCTCAATGTCTGGTTTCCCCCATTCTGGCTATCCACTTCCATGGCTTGCACATACAATGCTTTAGCTTTTTCAAAATTGCCCATCACTTGATAAAGCGCGGCCAGGTTTTGCAGACTTATGGCAAAGTCTGGATGTTTTTCACCAATCGTTTTTTTATCCGCTTCCAATACTTCGTTCAGTAGTCGTTCAGCTTCTTCATAACGAAGTGTCTGTTGATAAATAGCGGCCAGATTTTGTTTAACTGCCAAAAGAAGGCCTGCGGAAGTTTGGCTGTCATTTAAAAGATCAAGGTAAATTTTTTCTGCAGCACCATAATTACCAAGTGTCATATAGAATGTTGCGAATGAATTATAGACCTGCTTTAACTCTGGTGATTGTAATCTTTTATAGCCTTCAATTGCTTCTTTAAAATTCAATTCTGCTTCCTTGTATTTCCCCATCTGCTGCCGAAGTCTGGCCAGTTGAAAGGATGCTTCCGCCAGTAACACTGGTTGACCAGAAGATTTCGCAATGACAGAAAGTGCAAGAGATTCTGACTTCTTCCAATCACCAGATACTTTGTAAGCTTCAGCAAGTTTGATGGCGATACTATTTTGTACAACCGGAGAAGTGCTATTCACCTGATGACGTGTGAGATGGTTGATAGCAAGCTCTGTCAAATTAAGTTGAAGCAAGGCCTCGCTGTAAAGCACAGAAACATCCAATTGATTTTTTTCAGGCAGACTGAAGAGAACTGCATAGTCAAGTGCAATTCCTTCCAATGCTTTCCGGGTGAGGTCGGGTCGGTTGGCATTCAATAGTTTTGTTGCTGCACTTGTGCGATGACTCGCCTGATTCGCTGGTGGTAAGGAAATAAAATTAACGAAGGCCAAACTATAGTTCTCATCCGCTGACTTTATGTCTCCCAAAAAGATTTGCATATCTGCCTCGAGCTCCAACACAAATCCATATTCCACGCTGCTCTGCCCATATAGCTTTTGTGCAATTTGCTTTGCCTGGTTTAGTTTACTCTGCGCTTCCGGAATTTGCCTGCTCATAAACAAAAATCTTGCATAATTTTGAGCAACCGAGAATCCAGTATTATTGTCGCTTCCTATCTTTACAAGACTCTCTTCTGCCAACTTAAAATATCGGAAGGCCTCGGTTGGCTGTGTCGCTTCAAATTCTATTGCTGCCTTTAAATATTGTCTCGCCTTTTGGTCTTCGGCAACATCACCTTGTTGTACCAATGTTAAAGCCTCAGCTGTGTTACCTTTTGCATCTGCTATCTGGATCAACTGTGCCTTTGCCTGCGCATACTCGGGCCATGACTGCAAACTATTTTTTTCGGCCAGCGAAATGAACTCTTTCAATCTTTGTTCAGCAGAAGATAAATTCTTGATTTCGCTGTCAGCGAAAGCTGCATAATAAAGAGCAAGCAAATATTCCTCACCCTCGTCTGGAAATTGCTTTAACCCTGCTACGGCTTTACTTAATACATCGGATGCTTTGTTGAAATCATTTAATCCTAACAATACTTGGCCATAATTGCTTTGTACTTTTAAATACTCAATGCTGGATTGTCCTGGTGATTCGGAAAAAATCGTAGAAACTTCTTCATAATCTTTTTGTGCATCCACCCAATTTGAAAGGGCTTGATTCATTTGCGCTCTTTTCTGCAAGGCCTCAGCATAATGTTTACTTCTTTGTCCTTCCGTCTTTGCAAACAAGTTTATCTCATCTTTTGAAAAAATTATTCCTTTAGTATAATCCTGGGCTTCCAGACAAATAACCGTAAGAAGTTGCAGCGAAAAGGTTTGATTCTTTATGTCTAGTGATTTGGAGGACTCATATGCCATTTCTGCGTTCACCATTGCTTCCGGGTAGTGCTCAGATTGATAATCAGCCACGGCTTTATCATAATAGCCTTTCCAATCCTGACCGCTGGCCTGTAAAAAGATAGTTAGTAGTAAAGTTGTAAGTAAAACGAGTCTCATAAATCACAAAAAGATAGAAAGTGTTTGGGTCACTTTACAAGCCTTTCTTTACTAAAAGACTATATCCTTGTTAAAATAACGCTTTTCTGAACAAAAGTCTATTGGCAGTTGTCTGAATTTTAGTGCTTCTGGTCTTTCTTTCCAGAAACATCTTTTAGTGTATTACCAAAAGTTTGACATAATCAGCATCAATGACACTAAGCTGTATTGCCAAAGCGCGGGTTGAAATCTGAATTTTACGAAGTGAGAAACCAAGGGAAAGTACAAAGCGAAATGAGGGAGGCTCCAAAAAATATGTTTGGTTTACTTTTGCAACCACCTTCGGGTTGCCTTATCGTAGTAATTGTGTTCATCAGGAAACTCAATGTATTCTACACCTTTGGAATTGACTGTTAAATAAAGGTCTAGCGATTCTCCCTTCACCATTTTATCAAACAAAAACAGCGATCTTTTCTTGAGTGTATCCGGCACCATTTTCCATGTGCGAAAAACTTCTTCGTATTCCACTAGCTCACCTTGCTCCTTCAACTTTAATTTTCCACCAATAGCCACGCGCTTCTCATACAAACTTGGTGCAGGCCTGCTGATTAAGAAATAATGAATGCCTTTATCATCAATGTAATACTGATCAAATCGATGACGGCTGGCTATGTCTAAAAAATGAGCATCATACTTGCTATCAAATATCTCAGTCATGTTCACATTCTCTGGAGCTTTCCCTATGTATCGAATTATTAACACCAATACGTTATCCTTTTCTTTTACAGAAAGATGTGAGTCTGGATTATAGTCACTTTTGGTAGTGCATGAATGTGCGAATAGAGAAAGCAGCAGGATGCTTAGCGATTTGAAAATATTCATATTGTAAAAGTAAAAAAGGCTCACCGAAATGGTGAGCCTTTAGTGAACTATAACCTAAACTATTCTTTAATAAGCTTTTGCCTGTGGCTGAAACTCTGCCCATGTATCCGTCCAATCAGTTCCACCGAAAGCACCTTTGTATGTCAACGTCTTGTCAAAGAAGCTTCCCAATTTTGCATTGGCAAAAAGTGTGGCGGCTGTCTGACCAGTTAAACTTCCACTTGATATTGCAAAGTTTGGATTAGATGGATAAGTTGATGCTGTATAAGCACCAAAGAATAAGGCCTTATCAAATCCATATGCAGCATAAGGTTCTATCGAATTTGCGGGTGTACCGGCAACTGGCGACCAACCTGCGGTAGAAGTCGGTTTTACAACCAAGTTTGCTCCAGCATCCCAAAAACCCTTTACGGTTGTTGCAGCCGCCCCAGATACTGTTGAGCCAAACTCAGCATTCGCAGTGGTATTGGGAGCAAACATTACGTTGTTGCTAAGCACGGCAGCACCTGACGTAAAGTTATCCAATGTAGCCTGGTCATCCATGGTTAATCCAACTGACCAACCCGAAATAACTGAATTGAAAATAGATTGAGCTGTTCTTCTGCGAATGTGCATTGCGCGCGTATAATTTCCGCTTATGGTTCTTGCTGATGTACCAGCCGATCCGAGGCCAGTGTTAAAATCAAGTGGGCCAAATACACTCACGTTTGAAAATACTCCTTGCGTATATCCACCTGCGCCACTCGGTGTATCATTTGCGTTGCCTTGGTTATCGCTTTCAAAAGCTGTAGAGCCTGACTGATCTGCGAAGAAAGGGTTTCTTACAGAAAGAGCCCACTGCACATTTCCACTCCAGCCAAAGTCTGTGTCAAAGTCATCATCCCAAGTAGAAAGAGAAACTAAATGCTTTGCGCTTACGCTTCCCCCAAACCATTCAAAACCATCATCGCCACCAAAAGAGACTTGAACAAAGTCAAGGGTGGTTGCACTACCAACTGCACCTAATGTTAGGCTATTCGTTTCATTATTTGGTGTAAGTTCTACACCTGCATATTCAATTCGAACATACTTCAATGAACCCGAATTATCAGCAGCGCTTGTCGTTGGGCTTGTAATGTTGCCATACGTCTGTGAAGGAGTGATCCCTTCAATCGCAGGCTTTGCTGATTGATTCACCCATGCATTTCCTAAGATGATCACACCACCCCAGTCGCCACGATCGCGTTCGCCAATAGATTGAGCTGACGTGAAAACAATTGGCTTAGCTGCAGTTCCATTTGCAATCAATTTACCGCCTGGTTGAATAATCAAAGCGGCCTTCGTTGCCTTATCTCCCTTGATAACAGTTCCCTCGGGGATAGTCAACGTAACACCGCTTGGCACGAAGACCTGACCTTTCAATAAATATGGTTTCGATGCGTCTAGTGTCTGTGTTGTCAGTGTGCCTTCCAATTTGATAACAGGGTCACCAACTGATATAATAAAATTTGTAATCGCTGACGGATAATCTTTGTTATCAACTGCTTGAAAGGATACAACAATAACGGATCCAATTATTGCGGATGTCGGTATGGTGTACTCGTATGCAATAGGTGCCGAAAGATCTAAGGTACTGATGTCCTTTGTCTCCACTTCTACACCCGACACATAAATAACTAATGACTTACCTCCGTTTGGGGCAGTTACGATTACATTAGCTGTAACTTTATTGCCTGGAGTATTTGCTGCTGCCGTTGGATCAACATCCACAGTAGGAGCAGGTTCAATCTTTTCTTCTTCATTGCAACCTTGGAACACCAAAAGAGATGCGCAAATTGCAAAGAGGCTTAACACTTGGATAAATTTTTTCATGCAGTTTATGCTTTTTATTTTTATGCAAAAATAGAGGCCGAGATGCAGCAGGCCGTGAAAGGGCAGTTATGAATTTATTACGCCAATGTTATGATCTTCACGGTTTGTTAACAAATAAAAAAGTCTGTCATCCTATCAGATAACAGACTTTTGCATACTGAATATTTAGCTAGTTCTCCTTATTAAATTTCCATGATAACGCCAGTGAAAACAGGGTACCTGTTTTGTAACGTTGAATAAGAGCCTCCTCTTTTTGAATCTTGTTGTCGCTATTATTATCCTGATAGATGCGATAAGCAGAGTTCAAAGCATTCTGCACATTTAACTTGGTTTCAAAGCGTTTGCTTCCCCACTTCTTGGCAATTTGAAAGTCCATTGAATTGCGTGGCATTTCAAACCAGGATGGGAAAAGTTTATCACCAACTGAGAAAATGCGCGCACCAAAAAGATTATAAGCACCATTCAGGGAAAGCCCGGTCAATTCATCGTTGTAGTACAGGCCAAAGTTGATGATGTAAGGAGATTGTCCTTGCAGCGGTCTGAATTGCGATTGATTAGTAGCCTGTGTGCCAACGTTTACTTCACTTTTAATTAATGCTGCATTCAAATTGAAGGAGGTATTCCTCAAAAATTTTGACATTCCCAGACCCGCTAACGATTTTCTGAACTCCAGCTCAATACCCACATCAGTTGCTGACTCCGCATTTCCATAATAAAGCTGTGGCGTTTCAGAGGTGATCTGAAGATAGGTTTCGATTGGATTCTGAATCGTCTTGTAGAAGGTTCCAATGCTCAGCATTTCTCCCGGATTCGGGAAAATTTCATAGCGCAAATCAATGTTATTAATAAAGGCAGTCTTCAGAGTTGTGCTCCCAAAAATACCTGCTTCGTATTCAAACTGATAATATAAGAAAGGCGCAAGTTCTCTGAATTCTGGTCTGTTCAATGTGCGACTGTAAGCAGCACGTATTAATGAACGATCAGTTACATTGTAAGCCACATTCACAGAAGGAAGAGGAGCAAAGATGGGATTGTTCACATCCACCTTACCGGTATTTGTAGTAGCTGTTAATGTCTGAACGTTATACTCGCCTCTGAATCCAACAGACATATCAAATTTTCCAAGAGGCATAGCAGCGCTTACATATCCTGCCGCTAAAAAATTGGTTCCCTGATACGCATCCTGGGGTTGTGTGCCTTCTTCGATTACGAAACCATCTTTCTTCTTGATATTCTCAGGGGCAAAAATCTGGTCGAGCGGAAGTTGGCTTAATTGCTGACCTATCCCCTGATCAAATGTTCCTGGATATAGGTAATTGATATAGCGGGCATCAAATGAACGCGTTTTATATTCTGTAAAATATCCCGCCTTCAATATGGGTCTGCGTTTTTCGCTTTCTCCATTAAGCTTCTTTTCAAAGTTCAATCCATTGGAAATACCCTTATCTGTCAAGCTCGACCAGAATCTACCTGTCTCAAACAAGTTTCCGCTTGGTGGAAGCTGCATGGTGTAAGGGGCTTCCGTTCCTTCCAGTGCTTTGTCCTGATAGGTGCGGAATCTTCTATAGTCAGGTTCATTGCGTTTGATATAGTTTAACCCAACTACCCAATTTAACTTAGAGGTGCCATCACCAAGCGTGTGCGTCCCATCCAATTGACCCGAATAAATGCTGCGGCTTAGGTAATGATAAGCATAGTTAACAAGGTTATCATTCGGACGTTGAATAAAATCATTTCCTCTGCGGATGGTCGTTTCGTTTTCACCCAACTGTACAAACAAGTTCTTGAACTCAATCTTATTGCGATCATTCAAACTGAACAACCAGTTGTGCATTAAATTAACCCGTGTATCATTGTTGGTCACCTGATCTTTGTACTCAAATCGCTTTTCAGCGGAAGTAGCATCGAATGAATTGTAGCGAAGAAAGTCAGACGTGTAGTTTTGATAGCTATTGGAGTACGCAAGCGAAGTAAGATTACTTGCTGATACTTTTCCAATCTTAAAATTTTGTGAAGTGGCGAAGTTAAAACCAAAATCCAACGGAGTGCTTTTAGTAGTGTAGTCGAAATTATTGGTCAATGATTTCCCCGCGCGTTCACGTACACTTGAGTTTCGTGAAGAATTTTTTAATGCTGCTGTAGAAGGAAAACCGTCTGGTATATCGCGGAAGCCGTTATCGAATCCAAACATATCTGTTGGACTTCCCTGTGATGAATTGAAATCCTGAAAGGTTGTATTCGTACGATATCCAAATGTTAAACCTGCACTGGTAAATTCTTCATAGGTTGGATTTTTAGTAACCATATGAATTACGCCACCTGCAAAATCACCAGGCAACTCAGCAGACCCTGATTTGTAAACCAACATCTGATCAATGGTTCCAGCAGGAATAAGATCAAAGGAAAATGAACGCTTATCAATTTCAGTACTTGGTGCAATCACGCCATTCATCATTACCTGATTGTATCGCTCAGGCAACCCACGGATCAACACAAAACGATTATCAACAATGGTAACACCTGGTACACGCTGCATCACTTGCGCGGCATCGCGGTCTGGTAGTTTGGTTATCTGCTCAGAAGAAATACCGCTTACAACTAGTTTACTATCGCGTATAGCACTGATAAGATTCATATCGGTTGCTATATCTTTTTTGGCCGTTATTACAATCTCCTCCAACTCAGCCACATCTTCCACCAAGGTAATTTGCAGCGAGGTCTTATTTCCACCTTCAACAACTACATCAGAAATAGTTTGTGTTTTATAAGTAATGGAAGAAACCACGAGCGTATACGTGCCTGGTTTTACAGTATTGATTTGGAAATTTCCTTCAATATCCGTTGCAGCTCCAACACTAGTACCCTGAATAACCACGTTTGCCCCAATTACACCTTCATTGGATTTATGGTCAATCACCCGGCCTGCAATGGTGCCACTTTGGGCGAAAACATGAAGGGAAATCAAACTGAAGACGAAAATCTGTACAATACGCAGCATAACACTTTTGTTTGCTACAAAGGTCGGAAGGCTATATTACCCAATGGGGTCTGAAATATTACCAAATTGTTAACGGCAGGCAATGTCAGGAAGAGCTAGGAGGGTTAAATCATTTCGAATAAATATGCCAAGTCAGATGAAAATGAGTGACTTAGATCCTTCTACCAAATAACATTGCAGTAAAATGCAGGTAATGAGAGTAAAGTTCGGATAACGTTGAAAAGCTACTAGCCACTAGCTTCAAGCTACTAGCTTTTTTTACTCGGACAGCTTGAAGCAGTATCCAGCAGCTTAATGCCTCCGCTACTTGTTAATCGGAATCTTATTCAGAATGACTTTAATAATATCCGAAGTTTTCACATTGTCTGCTTCAGCTTCGTAGTTCAATAATATCCTGTGGTTCATCACATCGAGTGCCACTTCTTTGATGTCTTCTGGCAACACATAATCGCGACCATCCATATAGGCAACTGCTTTTGCAGCTAAATTCAAATTAATGCTCGCACGCGGAGACGCACCAAATTGGATGTATTGGGCTTCATGATCGAGTTTGTATTCTTTCGCCTTTCGGGTGGATGTCACCAACTCAATGATGTATCTCTCCAACGATTCAGAAATCTTAACTTTATTCACTTCATCGCGGATCGAGAAAATATCTTCCTTCGTTAAAATGGTATTGACCTGAAAGTCAAACTTCATGTTGGAAATTCTGCGCATGATTTCAAGCTCCTGGTCTTTGGTTGGATAGTCCACAAATACCTTCATCATGAACCGGTCA
>JAYVBN010000461.1:0-8000 GCA_043750455.1 Bacteroidia bacterium
CGTACAAGTCGACATAGTTATTGTCAATTATTTTTATTTGCGTGCCATAACGCTCGTCTTTACCCTCCATTGAAAAGTCAGTGGACTGCACATTGCCAGAAGAAGGAGGCGTATTGCTAAGGCTTGCCAGCTCAACGCCTGCTAGTCTAACAACCTCGTCTCGCAGCGTACGCATCTTACTCGATGCAGCTTTAAAACCAGAACCCTCATTTTCAGGTATAGGAATAGTAACGATGGCATCTTTTTTAAATCCTAAATCCTTATTGCGGAAATAATTCATCTGACTTATCAATACAATAGTGCCAATGATAAGAAACTGTGAAATAAAAAATTGTAATACAACCAACCCTCTACGAAGCAAATATCCAGACGAGTTTCTGTTTCCTGTTTGGTTCTTGATGGCGAACACAGGTTTAAGACCCGACACAATCAATGAAGGATATAATCCCGAGAGAATTCCAACAAAGGCAGTTACACTTAATAAGAATATCCATAGCCCTTTATCGCTCATCAAATTGATGGCCAATTTTAAATCTAAAAATGGATTGAGGAATCCTAACCCCAATTGTGCAAAACCAACAGCCAACAATACAGCCAAAATGGTAATGAGGCTCGATTCACCTAAGAACTGGGCGATCAACTGTCCTCGAGAACTGCCAAGCGCTTTACGAATGCCTACTTCTTTCGACCGCTTGATAGACTCTGCCGTAACTAAATTAATAAAGTTTATGCACGCAGTGATAATCAGAAAAATACCAATCACACTCAGCGCCCCAAGCATTTGCTTGCTTATGGTATTATAATTATAAGTACCATATCGCTCATCATAATGTATCTCCGACAATGGCTGCATTTCATAGTTAACCCCATCGCTATTCTCTGCATAGTGCTTCTTTAAAAATGCCGGCATTCTCCTCTCAATCGTTGCAATGCTTTCCCCGTTCTTCAATAAAAAATAACAATGCTCATCACTCCATATTCCATTCCAACCTACTTCATCCTTTTCTTTCTTAATTGTAGCAAACGAAAGCATCACATCAAATGGAATATCTGTATTGTCAGGGAAATCATCCATGATGGCCAGTACCTTAAAATCTTTACCCTCAAAACTTAATACTTCGCCTATCGCATCCACCTTGCCAAAATATTTCATGGCCGATTTTTTGGAGAGAATCGCTTCATTGGGTTCGTCCAATCCATTCTCTGCACTGCCCATTAAAATCTTACGATCAAATACTTTGAAAAAATTAGGTTGAGTGTATGCCACGCCTTTGCCTTCTTCAAATTTCTTTGGCTCACCTTGTGCTTGCGGAATAGTAATGAGTGCGCCATTCCCGCGATAAGAAGCAAAGACTACCTCTTCCGCTTCAGGGAAATCCGTTTTGAATGCGTCTGGAAATGCAGGTGGCACCCCTGCGGTGTAACTCTTGCCTTGGTTGCCATCGGAACTGTAGACCGCCCTATAAATACGATCCCTCTTTGAATGAAAATCATCAAAGCTAGATTGATACCTAATCATCAAAAAAAGAATAAGGCTGGTAGTAACCCCTAGTGTAAGGCCAGAAAGATTGATTAGTGTGCTGCCTTTGGCTCGCCAAAGATTGCGCAGCGCTGTGGTGATATAATTCCTTAACATGATTGACGATTTGTGAATAAAGATGGTAACACAAACAAAAAAGTTTCAATACTTCTGCAAATAAACATCGTTGAAAGCCAAGATTAATGCCACATTAAAATAGATCAAAAAACCTACTATTGCGCGGTGAAGAAAAATCAGGTGTCCATTTGTGCCCTAATTTGTCCGAAAGCGGGCGAGGAAATCCTAATTATTAGATGCTTGTTTGAAAGATAGTTCACTAACTTTGAGCAATGCTTCAATTGATCGCCATTATTGTTTTATTCTCAGGGGCTTCTTTTTTCTTAGGCCGAATGGTCTATCGATCTTTTCAGGCAAGGTCAGCGTGCTCCACAGGTTGCGGCAAATGCGGGGCAGTTGACTTCGAAAAGATTGAAGAAAAGATAAGGCAAAAGGCTATGCCACTCTCCTGATTTATTTTAAATAAAACGCTAAGCCCACACCTTCAATCCTTCCGAACAATTCTTACAAATTTCTATTTCACTTCGTGATCGCAAAAGCGAAGACCTGAACTGATTGTACTGTTCGCCACTCCAGATTTCTTCGAACGTATTTTTATTAAGATCACCCAAAACAAAGTGAGCATCTTTATCGAAGCAACACGGCACTACTTTGCCATCCCAGGTGACTACGCAACTGTGCCACATTTTCCAGCAATGATTTAACAACTCATTTTTGATTTCAAATGTTCCGTCACTTTTCTTTTTATAGCGCGAATACTTTTCAATAGTAGGAATTAAATCCGAACCGTTCTGATAATCATAAATCTGAGCTGTTTTTAATTTTACTTCATCTACTCCGAGTTTCTTAGCCAGCGCATACACTTCTGGTATCTGGTGTTCATTTGGCTTCACCACCAGAAACTGAAAAATAACATGAGGGGTTTTTGATTTTAATTGTTTCTTCCAGTTCAAAAGAGTAGAAGTTCCTTCTATTACTTTATCAAGACTTCCTCCCACCCGATAGGATTGATAGGTGTCTTGAGATGTGCCGTCAATTGAAATGATCAACCGATCAAGACCGGATTCAACTGTTGCTTTCGCGATGTCATCTTTCAAATAATGAGCATTGGTAGAAGTAGCCGTGTAGATATTTTTTTTGTGGGCATAGCTGACCATATCAAGAAACTGTGAGTGAAGATAGGGCTCACCTTGAAAATAGAAGGTGAGATAAGTCAGGGTATCAGCAAGCTGATCAATTGTAGATTCAAATAGCTCCTTTTTCAGCATGCCAGTTGGCCTAGTAAAAGAGCGAAGCCCACTGGGGCATTCCGGGCAACGAAGATTACAAGATGTGGTGGGTTCAAACGAAATGGAAATGGGCATTCCGCGATGGCCCATCGCTTTTGTAAGACTTGAAACCTGAAAGCTTGAATACACCTGTAAAGCATTCCAGGCTCTTTTTGGGGAAAGGTGAGTAAGATAATTCAGATTGTCCGTAAACTTTCTATTCATAAAGAGCAAATCAAAATTACAGTAAATTCCATCCGGTTTGGCAGAATGAAATGTGTTTGTTTACTTGCTGTTAATGCAAAAAATTATTTTCACATTTCTTCTTCTATTCTCAATTTCAGGTCTGGCTCAAACGCCTAAGCTTTCAGAAAGAGCTGAAATTCATGTAGTCACTTGCGGTCCATCACAAACTGAATTGTACTCAGCATTTGGTCATAGTGCATTCCGAGTTTATGATCCTGCTGCGGGATTTGACTGGATTTACAATTATGGAGTATTCGATTTTAATCAACCCAATTTCTATTTAAACTTTGCAAAGGGCAACAATAACTATAAACTTGCTGTTCAGGAATACGCTAGATTCCGTGATGTTTACATTTACTACAATCGTTTTATCCATGAGCAACGACTGAATCTTACGCAAGATCAAAAACAAAAACTTTTTGATTTCCTGGAATGGAACTCACTTCCTGAAAATCAATATTACCGATACGATTATTTCTATGATAACTGCGCTACAAAAATTCGGGATGTTGTACAACAAGTTTTTGGCGATTCTGTAAAATTCGATGACGGTTATATTCAGACAAACTATTCCATTCGTGATTTATGTGAACTTTATTTAAAGCAGCAACCGTGGGGTGATTTAGGAATTGACATCTGTCTTGGTTTGCCGATGGACAAAGAAGCATCCGCCTACGAGTACATGTTCTTACCCGATTATATTGAGTCTTCCTTCGAACATACCACCATCATTAATTCAGGAGAAACATCGCCACTCGTAAAAGAAAAAATTATTACTTACCAAACTCAGCCGGAAGAAATCAACATTAGCATATTTCATCCCTGGATTGTCTTTGGATTGATATTAATTATAGGGAGCGGACTGACATATTACGATTTCAAAAGAAGCAAACTTTCGAAATGGTTTGACATTATACTTTTCGGAGTGGTGGGTCTTATTGGATTGCTCCTGCTATTGTTATGGATTGCAACCGATCACAAAGCAGCAGCAAAGAATTTCAATTTATTGTGGGCCTTACCAACACACCTAGTCGTATTATTTTGGTTTTGGAAAGTGAATAAACCAAAATGGTTTACGAGTTATTTTAAGGTAATCGGCATCCTTATGATAGCCTTAGTATTAGTTTGGTTTATACTTCCCCAACAACTTAATATATTTCTAATTCCGGTGGTGATTTTACTGGCGGTCCGGTGCTGGTCGATCGCAAGACTTACCAAGCAACTATAAACCTACAAATGGATTGGTCTATTAGCAGTGGCCGCAAGACACGCTTCCTTAACAGCTTCCATGTAGGTTGGATGTGCATGAGACATACGAGATACATCTTCAGCCGAAGCCCTAAACTCCATTGCAGTAACCCCAGCGGCAATCATATCGGCTGCACGTGCGCCAATGATGTGAATGCCTAATATCTCATCGGTATTCTTATCGGCAAGAACTTTAACCAGGCCATCCAAATCCATACTCGCCCGTGCCCGGCCTAATGCCTTATAAGGAAAGTTTCCAACTTTATAGGCTTTGCCATCTGCTTTAAGTTGTTCTTCTGTATATCCAACACTGGCCACTTCTGGCCAAGTGTAAACAACTCCTGGTATCAGCAAATAATTTACATGAGGCTTTTGTCCGGCCAATTGTTCCGCTACCATTACACCTTCTTCTTCCGCTTTGTGAGCAAGCATAGCACCAAGCACTACATCACCAATAGCATAGATATTATCAACTTTTGTTTTAAGATGATTATCAACTGGGATTTTTCCCTTGTCCAATTCAATTCCGACTTTATCTAAACCCAATCCATCTGTATAAGGTCTTCTACCAACGCTAACTAAACAATAGTCACCTTTTAATTCAATAGCTGCACCACCATTCTTGGGTTCTGCTTTCAAGATCACCTCTTTCCCCTTATTCTCGATAGCCGTTACTTTATGGCCGAGATAAAAATCCATTCCCAACTTCTTCGTTGACTTTTGAAGTTCTTTTCCCATCGTTCCATCCATGGTGGGAATAAGACTATCTAAATACTCAACCACTGAAACTTTAGATCCTATACGAGCGAATACTGAGCCTAACTCCATACCAATTACACCTCCACCTACTACAATAAAATGTTTGGGGACTTCTTTCAACTCCAACGCCTCGGTGCTTGATATGATTCTCTTCTTATCAAAAGGGGCAAACGGAAGTGCAGTTGGCTTTGAACCTGTTGCTATAATGACTTTCTCTGCGGTCAATGTTGTTTCTTTTCCCCCAGAAGCTGTGACTTTGATTGTGTTCTTGTCAACAAATGAACCCACACCTGTATGAACATCAATTTTGTTTTTCTTCATCAAAAAAGCAATGCCATCCACATTAGATTTTACAACACCTGCTTTGCGGTTGATCATTTGTGTGATATTAACTTTCGGTTCTGAAATATCAATACCATGTTCTTTGAACGTATGCGCAGCATTATGAAAATGCTCGGAAGAATCCAACAAAGCTTTGGATGGAATACAACCTACGTTGAGACACGTGCCACCCAGTGTGGCATACTTCTCAATGATAGCAGTTTTGAAACCCAGTTGAGCACAGCGGATAGCGGCTACATAACCTCCGGGACCAGATCCAATGACGATGACGTTGTATTGCATAAAATAATATTCAGTGATTAATCAATGGTCTACTTCGATCTTGAATTTCTAAACACCCAAAATCATCCTTCCTGGGTCTTCCAGCAATTCTTTTACCCTCACCAGGAAGCTTACTGATTCGCGGCCATCTACAATGCGATGATCATAAGACAGGGCGAGGTACATAATTGGTCTTATCACAACTTCACCTTTCAGCGCAATCGGTCTCTCTACAATATTGTGCATTCCTAATATGGCAGACTGTGGTGCATTGATAATGGGTGTTGATAACATCGAACCAAAAACACCACCGTTGGTGATTGTAAATGTCCCACCTGTCATTTCTTCAATTGAAAGTTTACCCTCACGTCCACGTGCAGCTAACCGTCCAATTTCACTTTCGATTTGATTAAAGGATAAAGCTTCTGCATTGCGTATCACTGGAACTACAAGTCCCCGAGGAGTTGAAACAGCGATTGCCACATCACAGTAATCATGAAATATCATTTCATCACCGGCTATCTGAGCATTCACCGCAGGAAAATCTTTTAGTGCCACGCAAACTGCCTTTGTAAAGAACGACATGAAGCCAAGACCCACTCCGTATTTTTCTTTGAATTGCTCTTTGTACTTCGAACGCAGATCCATTACCGGTTTCATATCCACTTCATTAAAAGTGGTGAGCATGGCTGTTTCATTCTTCACCGCTACTAACCTGCGCGCAATAGTTTTGCGAAGTGAAGTCATCTTTTCGCTTCGCTTATTTCTGGATCCGCCTAATGCGATTACTGGTGGTGCCGCAGGAGCAACAGGTGGTTTTGTTTCCTTAGAAGGTGAAGCTTGGGCTTTTGCAGCATCAGCTTGCGTGATTCGCCCTCCTACTCCCGAACCTTGTACTTGGTTTGCAGCTATTCCCTTCTCATCCAAAATTTTTGCTGCTGTTGGTGAAGGATGACCTGCCGCATACGACTTATCAGTTGAGGCTGATGGTGAACTTGGCGATGGAGAGGCTGCAGGAGTTGCCGCACTTGCAGGAGTTCCTTCCGTTATTTCAATTTTACAAATCAAGCCACCTATTGGAAGAGTTGTTTTCTCTTTCGCGATAATTCGGAGAATACCGTTTGCTTCGGCTGGTAATTCGAATGTTGCTTTATCCGATTCCACTTCCGCAATCACTTCATCTAACTTAACGAAATCGCCATCTTTCTTCAGCCAGGTAGAGATCGTTACTTCGGTGATCGATTCGCCCACAGTAGGCACTTTCATTTCTTTTATTCCGCCAGTTGATTTCATAGGTTGTGTAGTAGAGGTTGGTGTTGGTGGTGCGATTACTGCTGCTTTAGTTTCTGTTTTTGCAGTGGCTGCTGGTTGCGCACCATCGGCAAGTTCACAGATTACCTCGCCAATAGCAGCTACTTCACCCTGTTGTTTTTTTATTTTCAATATCCCGGCTTGTGGCGCTGGAAGTTCAAAAGTTGCTTTGTCCGATTCCAGTTCGGCTATCACCTCATCTAGGTTCACATAGTCACCATCTTTTTTTAACCAGTTAGCAATGGTCACCTCGGTGATCGATTCTCCAACTGTTGGAACTTTTACTTGTTGTGCCATATCGTGTTTATTTCTAAAAGAAAACTATTTTTAAACTAAATCGTGCCGATATATAAATTCTCTATTGGAAAAATGAGATCGTAATCATTCCAATTAATATTACCCCCTACTATTTTGAATTTTTTAAACAGCTTCTCATCTCTATACTTTGCGATTTCAGGGTGAGTTGCCTTTGTTAGAAAAGATTTAAAATCGACCGCCTTCTCGGTGCTATCGTTAAAAACGACCCTTACAACGTAGTCGTTGAGATATTTGGCTTGAACTACTTTTAAAGGCTTACTTGGCTTAGCTCGTTCAACAATGATTCTCATTTCAATTTTTTGGTTATCCTTTCAAATGATACTTTTTTTCTCAACACAAAGAAATCAATCCATTTTCCTACAATTTGATCCGCATATACTTTTAAAAATTCATTTAGATTTCTTAAATCCTTCTCTTTGAGTGGTCTCAAGTCGCCAACTGGTTTTATTATGATTTCAATGATCTTACCATCCTTGATAATAAACTCAGCTTTGCTTTCATAATTTCCATATCTACCATGAACATGAATCGGCTCGTGTTCCTGAGAATAGAAGAAAATCACTATGCCAAGGTATTCATAGATTTTTGGCCTCTGTCATAATTTTAAACGTCTAAAGCTTGCGCTACAATTTTCTCCTGCTCTGCTTTAT
>JAYVBN010000462.1:0-2356 GCA_043750455.1 Bacteroidia bacterium
CGCAGTGTTTAATACGTTCGGCGGGCAGGACTCAGGCGGATTGTTTCTGACGAAGGCGTTTGAGGGCTATCATCGCTTCATGATCGGAGCGCTATTTCTCCGATAGCTTCATGAATATGAGCAATTCGTTGCACATCCCCTATTCTACCTCTCATAAATTAATTGCTTGTCGTGATTTACGAAAGGGACCAGGTGTCTTGAAATTGAATTTTCCGAAACCAAATCCACTTTCTTTTGTAATACCTCTTCCAACTGTTGCTTCATTTTGACAAAGCCAAGTCCAATATGCTTTGTGTAATCTAATTCCACTAAAATATCAACATCACTATTATTGTCAGCTTCACCCCTGGTATAGGACCCAAAAAGAAATGCCCTTTTCACAGGCTTTCCTGTCAAAACACTCTTGATTAATTCAATATCATTTGAAGACAAATTCATTATGGAATTATAAACTGAATCAAAAAGTGGTAGCGTAAGTTAAAAGCACAAAGTTAAAAGTTGAAATTAAAAAGCTTAAAGCATTAAGTTTAAAGCTGGAAGTATTGGTTCCTCATCAAAATTCCCGAAAATTAGGTAAAATTATCTGTTCCGCTATGAAAATTGTAAAGGTTGGGCTCTCTCTCATCATCACGGTTAGTCTTATTTACTTTTTAAACCGGGGTTGGAATTTTGGAGTGCCTATACCTCCCCTCGGAAAGTTCCTCGATCCCTTTCATGGCTTTTGGCAAAATGCTGAAACGGGTAAAGTAAAAGATCACACACTTTCAATTATGGGCCTTAAAGGTGAGGTAACTATTCTTTATGATAGCCTGCTAATCCCACACATCTTCGCAAGTAATGATGAAGATTTATATCTGGCTCAAGGATATGTTACTGCACGACATCGCTTATGGCAAATGGAATTTCAGACACACGCTGCGGCAGGACGACTTTCAGAAATTGTAGGAGAGGTGGCTTTAGATTTTGATCGCGGGCAACGAAGAATTGGAATGGGGATGGGAGCGGAGAACAGCATTAAAATAATGCGTAAAGATCCTGAAATAGCTACGGTATTAACTGCTTATGCTGACGGTGTGAATGCATTAATAAACCAATTAAAATACGAACAGCTGCCGATCGAATATAAACTGATGGACTATGAACCTGAGCATTGGACAGAATTAAAAACAGGTTACTTTTTGATGTACATGGCAAAGACTCTCGCTTCAAGTGAGAATGATTTGGAAATGACCAATGCTCTCAATCTCTTCGGAAAAGAAACCCTGGATTTACTTTTTCCGGATCGTGAACCCGTCAGCGACCCGATTGTTGATCATCCCGCGAGTTGGAAATTTAAGGCTGTCTCACTTGATTCTATTCATGCAAATAATGAAGGGGGAATTGCAACTATACAGCCACTGGAAAAACAACCTAAAGGTATTGGCAGTAACAACTGGGCCATAGGCGGAAAGAAATCTTCCACTGGTTCTCCTATTCTATCCAGCGACACTCACCTCGGCCTAACGATGCCACATATTTGGTTTGCCGTTCACCTGAATGCGCCAGGCGTAAATACAATGGGTTCTTCTTTTCCTGGAGCACCTTCAGTAATTATTGGATTCAATGATTCTATTGCCTGGGGCCCCACTAATGCACAAAGGGATTTAGTTGATTGGTACAAAATTACTTTTAAAGACAAGTCCAAAAGTGAATACCTGAGTGATGGCCAATGGAGGCCATCCCGGAAAGTGATTGAGGAAATCAGCATTAAAGGCAAAACAGATTTCTATGACACTATCGTCTTTACTCATCAGGGTCCAATACCCTATGATGAAAGCTACCACAGCGATAAACAGAATAAACATTACGCGTACCGATGGATAGCCCATGATGGGGGAAATATGCTGCGAACGTTCTTCGAACTAAACCGAGCGAATAATCACAGTGATTATATGGCCGCGTTGGATCATTACTATTTCCCCGCGCAAACTTTTGCATTTGCCTCTGTCAGCGGGGACATCGCCATTCGTATTCAGGGCAAATATCCCGTGCGCAGAAAGGATGAAGGCAAATTTATTCTGGACGGGTCAAAAACTTCCACGGAATGGAAAACCTTTATTCCATTTGATCAAAATGTCATGATCAAAAATCCTGAAAGAGGATTTGTAAGTTCTACTAATCAATATCCGGTTGATGCGACCTATCCCTACTATGTGCATGCAAGCAATTGGGAAAACTATCGTAACCGGAGAGTAAACAGGGTGCTTACAGAATTGACAAATATCACACCTCAACGTATGATGGAGTTGCAGAATGATAATTATAACATTCAAGCTGAAGAATATCTTCCTTTACTTTTGGAGGAAATAAAATCTGC
>JAYVBN010000463.1:0-3467 GCA_043750455.1 Bacteroidia bacterium
AAGGAGATTCTATTGCCAATGGTGCCGATGATGACGCATCGGGTACAACCGCTGTCATTTCACTTGCGAAATATTTCAAGAAACTAAAAAATAACAACCGGACCTTGATTTTCGCAGCCTTCACTGCCGAAGAAATTGGCGGTTACGGTTCCCAACATTTTTCAAAGCAACTTAATCCCGACAAGGTGATAGCCATGTTTAATATTGAAATGATTGGCAAGCCATCCAAATGGGGAATCAATAACGCATTCATAACCGGATTTGAGAGATCTGACTTCGGAAAAATTCTACAGAAAAATCTAACTGGTACGCAGTTCCAAATTAATCCCGACCCTTACCCCGATCAAAATCTTTTCTATCGATCAGATAATGCTACACTTGCAAGATTAGGCGTGCCCGCACATTCTATTTCAACTGATGAAATTGATATCGATAAATTCTACCATACCGTGAATGACGAAGTGGAGACGTTGGACATGGCTAATATCACAGCAGCTATCCGAGCGATTGCATTAAGTTCCAAGACAATTGTTTCTGGTGAGGATACGCCAACGAGAATTGATAAAGCTACGGTGAGATAAATAATAGCCACAGATTCACAGATTACTTAGTTATTATCTGTGAATCTGTGGCAAACTTTTACGGATTGGCTTATTTTTGCGGATTAATTAACGTAGAGATAGATAATTCAGTAGAAAATGGCCGAATACAGCAAAGAAGAGATCAAGAACATTGAAGAGAAATGGCGCAATGAATGGGTAAAGCGTGGGGTTTATAAAGTTTCGAATGAGTCCGAGAAGCCAAAGTACTATGTATTGGATATGTTTCCCTATCCATCCGGAGCGGGATTACATGTAGGCCACCCGCTCGGATACATTGCTTCTGATATTGTAGCACGCTTTAAGAGGGTCAAGGGTTTTAACGTGCTGCACCCTATGGGCTTTGATGCTTTTGGATTGCCCGCAGAACAATACGCTTTAGAGCATGGCATACATCCCGCTGTTTCAACAGCCGATAACATTAACAACTTTAAAAGGCAGTTAGGCAAGATCGGCTTCTGCTATGACTGGAGTCGCGAAGTGCAAACCTGTGATCCAACTTATTATAAGTGGACACAATGGATCTTCCTTCAAATATTTGATAGCTGGTTTAACAGGAAAAAAGAAAAGGCAGAACGAATTTCGGAGTTGATCAGAATATTTGAGACAGAAGGAAACCTATCTCACTCCATTCAAAATTCAAAATTCAAAATTCAAAATTTTTCATCATCCGAATGGAAATCGTTTGATGAGAAAACACAGCAAGAGATATTGATGCAATACCGTCTCGCCTACCTGGCATACACCGATGTGAATTGGTGCGAAGCACTTGGAACCGTGCTAGCCAACGATGAAGTAATCAATGGCGTAAGTTACCGCGGTGGTTTTCCTGTGGTTAAGAAGCAGATGCGTCAGTGGAGTTTGCGCATTACTGAATATGCTGAACGATTGCTAAGGGGATTGGACGAAATCGACTTTAGCGATTCGATGAAAGACATTCAGCGCAACTGGATTGGGAAGAGTGTTGGTGCAAGGATAGATTTTCACCTCACCCATAATGCAAGCCTCACCCCTAGCCCCTCTCCGGGGGAGAGGGGAAGGGAGACTTCGGATAAAAAGTTTTGGCCCTATTTGAAAGATTTCGCAAAAGAGCATAGACAAAATCCAACAGAAGAAGAAACAATTCTTTGGGAAGAATTGAGAAATAGTAAACTCGGGCACAAAATCAGAAGACAGCATACGATAGGTGTCTTCATTGCAGATTTCGTTTGTCTTGATAAAAGATTGGTCATTGAAGTTGATGGAGGTTACCACAGCGCAAATAAAGAATTCGATCAAGCAAGAACTGAGTTCTTAAACATTGAAGGATTTCAAGTCATTCGCTTCACAAACGAAGAAATAAAGAACGATCTCAAAAAAGTTCTTCATTCCACAAAAGACACACTTGACAAATCTCCATCCATTAAGGAGTCGAGCGTCAACACCTCCCCTTCTCCCCGGGAGAAGGGGCCGGGGGATGAGGCTCTCACTCTCACCGTCTTCACCACCCGCCCCGATACCATCTTCGGTGTCGACTTCATGGTAATTGCCCCTGAGCACGAACTGGTAAAAAAAATCACAAGCCCAGAGCAGAAAGAAGAAATAGAAAAATATTTAAAATATGTAGAGAGCCGCTCGGAAGTAGATCGCATGGCGGAAGTGAAAAAAATTACAGGATGTTTTACGGGAGCTTACGCGATCAATCCATTCAATGGAAGAGAAATTCCGATATGGATTAGTGAATACGTGCTGGCTGGATATGGAACAGGCGCAATCATGGCCGTACCATGTGGTGACGAACGCGATCATAAGTTTGCCAAACATTTCAATTTGCCGATCACCAACATTATTGGATCACATTATAATGGTGAAGAAGCAAATTCTACCAAAGAAGCTATACTTGAAAACTCAGATTTTCTGAATGGCTTAGTGATGCATGAAGCTATTGATGTTGTTGCCAACAAATTGGAAGAAATGGAAATTGGCAAACGACAGGTGAATTACAAAATGCGTGATGCAGGTTGGAGCCGCCAGCGCTATTGGGGAGAACCGTTTCCAGTTACATACAGGGATGATGTGCCTTATGCAATGAAGGAAAGCGAATTGCCTTTGGAGTTGCCGCCATCAAACAACTTTAAACCTTCAGGAAATGGTGAAGGACCATTGGCTAATTTGAAAGAATGGATCAACTTTACTCCGAATGCAAAGCGCGACAGCAACACGATGCCCACCCATGCCGGTGCCGCCTGGTATTTCCTGCGCTACATGGATCCACACAATACGAATGCCTTTGCAGATCCAAAAGCACTTGACTATTGGAACCAGGTGGATGTTTACATCGGAGGTTCAGAACATGCCGTAGCTCACTTACTGTACGCACGCTTGTGGACAAAAGTGTTACACGATCTTGGCTACATCAAATTTGATGAGCCGTTTAAGAAGTTGATCAATCAGGGGAAGATTACGGGTGATTCTAGATTTGTTTACAGAATCAATCCAACAAACCTATTCATTTCAAAGGGGAAATTAGACGAAATTTTAGATACTAAGACTGGTTCTATTGACTTGCTTGCCCTCGCAAATATTGTCGAAGAATCAACTAGAAAAAACTTAACTGATTATACAGATCGCGCTATTTCATTTTCAGAAATGCACGTTGACGTCAGCATCGTGAACGGACTTGAATTAAATACAGAAGCCTTCAAAAAGTGGAAACCCGATTTCGCAAATGCCGAATTCGTTTTAGAAGACGGCAAATACATCTGCGGCTCTGCCATTGAAAAGATGAGCAAGTCTTATTTCAACGTAGTGAATCCAGACGAAATCATTAACAATTACGGAGCAGACACCCTTCGCATGTATGAAATGTTCCTTGGCCCATTAGAGCAA
>JAYVBN010000464.1:0-12500 GCA_043750455.1 Bacteroidia bacterium
CCAAGCAAATGAATTGACCTGTCTGTTACTTTAACAACTCGTGTTGTCACCAAAGAGGAACTCACTGTAAGTGGTTTAATTAATGATGTTTCTCCAGAGTTTCTAATTTTAATAAAATAGGGATTAACTTCTTGCTCATTAATTCGGGTTTTAAATTCTTTGCCTGCAAGGTCAGTGATCAAAAAATAGTTTCCGGCTATCGCATATCCATCACTCAGGTTTAAAAGAAGTGTTACATTTCCCATTAGCGGAATTTCATTTTTCCACAATTGGTTGCCAAGTACATTATAGCTTAGTAGCGTGACATTTTCCTTACTGCTATTATCTTCCATTTGCGCATCACCCTTCAGTAGAATAACAAAACCATTCGAGGCTTCGCTATAAATGATTTGCCGTGGATAATTGCTCTCTTTGAGTTTCTTTCGATTCTTATCTTCACCTTTCTCTGTCAGATAAATAAGTGTATTAAGTTTTGTTGCTTTTGTTGCGTCTACCGTGTGAACTAAAAAAGCACAGCCCTCTTTTGTCAACGTCATGGGTCCTATGAAGTTATCAAAAGGATCTTTACTCAAACTATCAGCCTTTAAGTTGAAGGATTTAAACCATTCACCTCTACCGTCTGCCGTTATCTTAGCAACAAAGACTACAAGATTATTAAGTTTTTTGTCCGGCCTGTACATTCCACCTGCATATGTGCTGCCATCAGAATTTTTTAGAAGCCTTCGCGTATGAAGAGCGTTATCTGTCGGCAATGAATCATTCACCAGACTAAATAGTGGAACACTGACTGCTCCAATCTTTACCATCTTTTCTGACGCACCAGTAAAATCGGTTTGTAATTGTTTAACCTCACTTTGAATAGAGTTTGTCACCGTTTGAAAGTCATCCTTAATCCTCTTCTCTTCAGCAATAATCAGATCCCCTACACCTTCTTTACCTTTGTAATAGGTATCTAAAAATTCCTTGTGTTTCTCAATTTCTAATGGGGTGATGCCGGACTTTACTACAAGCAGAAGCGTATCTGCCCTTCGGTTAGAATAAATCCATTGTGTATATACCTGAGCATTTCGTTCGCTTGCAATTGTATCCAACTCCAATTGCCTGCGCTGCCGAAGGTATTCTTGTTTAAATACTTTATAGTTAAACAACGACTGTAGTACTGACTGTCGGTCAATGTTACTAAGGGCAAACATAGTTTGTTTGTCAAGAGCAATAGCTACAAAAGATTCGCCTGCCGAAATCGAAGCGGCTTTTTCAAGAGAGCTATTTAAGTTTTCCTCTTGCTTGTTTAATTTTTGACGTAAGGCTACTATCTCTTTATCCAATTGTTGCCTTACCTGATCGACCCAGCTTCCATAATCCCATAAGGAAATTTCATTTATCAGAAAATTTATTCTGGATTGCAATCCATCCATACGGTAAGTCTTAATGTGCTTAATCTCATATTTCTGGCGGTGTTTGGGGATCGGATAAACTTGAATTAGCTCTAAGTATCGATTCAGATAAATAAGTGTTGAGTCATAGTGTGTTTTCAAATTTCCAAGCTTGATGTCTTGCTCCCTATGATGCAACAGTAGCAAATCCTCTGTAGAGCCAAATTGACTATTGATGTCAGCAAAAAGTTTTGTGGCCCGATCATAGTGATAGACACTCTTTGTAAAGTTTTGATAGATCGCTGGCATTTTTTCATAAAATAGAATAGCTGAATCGTAGCCATTATTTATCTTCTGCTGAACCAGCGTAAAATTTACATAGGGGTTCCCTTTTGCATCAAAGGTTTTAAAGAAAGGAAAATAGTACTCATTATTGCGCTCAACTTCACGATTGTCAACAAGCTGCTTAGATTTAATGTAACGGATTTTTGCCTGCTCGGCATTGGCCATGGCATATTGAAAGTCAGTTAAAGGATCGGCTCGTCTATAATTAGTTTCATACACATACGCTAGTCTGAAATTCGCATTTGGATGATCTAAATCATCTGCCATGTATTCTTTTAGCTTATCCTTAACCTCTTCATTTGAAAGTGATGACAACATTGGAAACAATTCTTTGTATTTTAAATGTTGTCCGTAAACACCAGAAATAATTGTAAGCAGCAGAATTAATAATATTGATACTCTCATTGTATTATTCTAAATACTTAATATTTTTAACTCAACACGTCTGTTTGCAGCCCTATTCTCTTCACTTGTATTGGGCACTTTGACGAGTGACTCCCCAAATCCCTTCGAGTTGAAACGCTCTGCTACAATACCGTTCTGAAGCAGAAACTCTACAGCGCTTTTCGCCCGCTTCTCTGATAAAATCAAATTATAACTATCTGATCCCACATCATCAGTATGAGCATCAATTTCAACTTTCAAGGATGGATTCTCCCGCATCAATTTAATAACGCGCTGCAGTTCTATAAAAGAACTCTCTGTAAGCACAGCTGAATTTGATTCAAATACAATATCCTTCAATGTGAGCAAGGCATTCTGCTCTAATTTCAGCAACGGAATATTTAGCGGCTCAACCGAGCCTTTGGTCAAATCCAACGTAGTTGAATTAAATGCATATCCCTGATCGCTCGTCACCTCTACTTCATACCGGTCGCCAGCCCGTAACGAAACCATTTGATTGCCCTGCACTTCAATAATTTCATCTCTACTCTTGTTCTTCAACAATATCTTTGATTTCACTTTTGAATTGTTAGATCGGTCTGAGACATTAATCATTACTTCCGTCTTTTCAGGAACCAGCTCTATGAATTTTTCAAAATCGCGATAGATGACCAACCCCGAAGCATCAAAATTATCAATGACACTTTTGAAGTATTGGGCGCTTGCTATAATCTCGTAATCTTGACCTACCGGTAAATCCACACTTAAAAAACCTGTGATCGGATTATTTCTAACATCCTTAATGAAGGTGTTCTGGCCTTTAACCTTGATTTTTATTTCTGCTGAGATGGGTTCAAAAATTTCCCTGTCATTTACGGTGATGTTAAGACGAACAGCTCTAAATAGTTGTACATCCATATTTATTTCCTTATACTTTTTTACTTCTCTCAAATCCAAGGGAGACGCAAAACTGGAATACCCATCTTTTATGAATTCAATATTGAAGCTGCGACCAACTGGTAATACAACCGTGTATCGCCCATCCGAAGGGTTATTGTCCAATTCAATAACTTTTTCAGAGGTTAATGCATCCGTAACAATTACTTTGGCGGCAATACCTTGCTTTGTATCCTGATCAGTTATGTATCCTTGTACGATGTTGTTCATAAACTGACGAAACTTATAAGGGATCGCCACAGAATAAATGTCGCTATTGTTATAGGTGTAATACATATTGTCGCCCTCTGCAGAAATGCATGGCAATTGATCATCAAAAGATGTGTTTACAAAGTCAAGTGGCTCTGGGGTTGTCCACTCACCCAACGCGTTTAGCTTAGATTGAAACATATCATATCCTCCCTTTCCCCCCGGTCTGTTGGAAGAAAAGATCAATGTGCGTCCATCTGCCATGATGCGTGGCGCTTTTTCACAATCTTGATTTATAGGCCAACCTAATTTTTCCGGTCTGCCCCAATTTCCATCGGCATCTTTAAACGAGCGGTATATAGAGGTACAGAATTGCTCCAATTTGCGCAAGTCCTTATCACGAGGACCTTCCGTAGTTTGCCTTACAAAGTACAACGTTGAACCATCTGAACTTATCGATGGAAAGCCTTCATACCCTGAGGTATTGATAGGCTTACCGAGTGTGACTGGCTCGCTCCATCCATTCTTTTGACGCATGGAATAAAATATTTCCTCATTGGCTCGCTTTATCCCCATAGCATCGATGGCCCACACTGACCTAAAGAAAAATAATGTATTGCCATCAAAACTTAGGCTTGGTCCTCCAATTAAATCCAACGAATCTCCAGATGAATTAATTTGATCAAGAGTTATAGGCACGCCCCAAGTCGCACCCTCTTTGGTTGATTGAAAAAGATTGTACTTCTTTCCATTTGTACTCGCTTCGTAAATAATAGTCTTTCCATCTGCCTGAATAGTTGGCGCATACTCTGTCATTTTTGGATCACTTATGGATGGCTTTTTGGTCGCGTTATACAAAGCCATTGAATCTACTGCTGGCGCCTGAGTGGTTGGTGTTGTCTGAGCCCAAACAAAAAAACAAGGTAGACTTAACCCAATAATTAAAATTATAGCTTTCATACTCAATCTATTTTCCTACCATAATAAACCCACCCCAATAGTAAGGGTCTTTATATTTATTCTTGATTTCCAATTGTGCATTTTTAAAAGCTTCGTGCTTGTTGACACCACTCAACCAAAAAGAATAAAAATTCACCATCAATTCCTGTGTCGCTACATCATCTACTTGCCACAAGCTCATTAATATAGAGTTGGCACCTGCTACTAAAAACGACCTTTGAAGTCCAAACACCCCTTCACCGTTTTGAATTTCTCCCAACCCGGTTTCACAAGCTGATAAAGCTACCAATTCTGTTTGATCTAAACTTAAAGACATTGCCTCGAATGCTGTTAATATCCCATCTTCTTTTCCTTCGCGGGCTCGGCCTGACACGGCAGCTCCCGATAAAAGAACGCCTGATTGAAAAAGTGGATTACTCAAAAATTCTTCATTGAAATCAGATTCGTTCTGACTCAAATCAGTTAGAAAAAATCCATGCGAAGCAATGTGGATTACCGAAGGCCCTTCAATTTTTTTTACATTCTCTTCCGAAGCTTCCGCTTTCATCAGCTTTGTAACGGCCCATTGCTTTGAGACCATCAACTGACTTAAAACATTTACTTCTTTTTCTGTTGCGGGCAGCACAGGAATCTCGTCACCCTCAAATCCAAAAAAACGGGCTGCGCTTCTCTTGGTATCTGAACCAACTACATTAGAGGCTTCCAAGTTAAAATCTGCAAAACCTATAAGCAATGCACTATTGTAAACTTTCACTGGTTCATTTGATTTCCTCATTTCTACGAGCTCACGTGTATTACTTAATCTTCGCACCAGCCATTTGTCAATAACAAACTGACCCGAGCTCTTATCCTTCAATACATTAAAGTTTACTTTATTAAAAACCCCATCGCAACTGATAAACACTGTTTGTGTGTCATTCAGCTTTTCTGCCATTGGCTTCCAGTACAAAGGATAGGAAAGTGAATCCGGATGAAGAAATTTAATGCTGTTGCGAAGATATTTGTAATACCTGCTTTCCAATTTATTACCAAAAGGGAAAATCACCGCCTCCGGAAATTCGGATTGACTATTTACCATCAAACTAACATAGTAGATCGTATCTTTTTTGTACCTCTTTTTTATCCTTAGGATTTCAACCGCAGCTTCGCCAGCAGAAAGTGAATTTTTAACTTCCGTCCAGGTAATGGTTTCCTGATCAATTCCTTCCTTAAAAAAGGATGATTGGAGTGATAGCGTTTTCTCCAGATCATTCGCTTTACTTTCAAGCTGCTTAATATCTTGCTGACCGCGTTCTTGAATTGAATATTGCGTATACCACTTTAAAATCAATTCTTTTGTGCGAAGCCAATCCTGATAAAGGGTAAGGAGCTGGACATCTTTACTTGCCAGTATTTTTGCACGCACTTTACTGGAAGAGCTTAGCAAGATGGCCTTATTTATTAATTGAAGATCATATACTTTTTTCAAGAGCTCTGGTCTTTTCGCGCTGTTCGCAATAGCATACTCAAAAGCAAAATCACTATAAGAATCGAAAGCGGTTTTTACTTTTGCGAAAAAGGCAGCCTTTTCCTTCTCACTCATTGATGGAAAAAAATCTTTAACCTGTTTTTGGTAATTTTTAATAACTGGCTCATACAAGACTTCAGCCTCTTCTAATTTAGACTGAGCATGATAAAGACCGGCCAATCCAAGTTGAGCCCGCACGTGGTCAGGATGCTCCTCCCCTAACAATTCCTTTCGGATGCTCAAACTCTCCCTCCACGCTATCTCAGACTGCCCCCATTTATTTTCATCCTGATAAAGTGAAGCAAGGTTGCCAAGAGTTGTTGCATAAGACCCGTGCTTCTTACCAAAATTGAATTCATAATTTTTTAACGCACTATTCAAATAGTGCTCGGCCTCTGTTAGCCTTCCTGTTTTCTGATAAACTGTTGCCAGATTTTGAATAAGCACGGCATACTGAGGGTGCATTTCCCCCAAAATAATTTTGTCAATTGATTGCGCTTCTTCGAGCATCTTCTCTGCGTGGGGCAACTGGCCAAGTGCTTGATAGAGTGCCGCAAGATTTTGAAGGGCAGTTGTATACTCAGCATTATTTTTGCCCAGCTTGTTTTCTACAATTTGCTTGCTTTCTGTCAATAGGCTCTCTGTTTCAGCATAGTTGCCAAGCGTTTGTTGTAACAAAGCCTGACTGTTTAATAACTGTGCGTATTCTAAACTTTGAGCGCCCTCATTTCTATTTACTATTTCAAGTGCTTGCTTATACTCTGGCTCAGCGAGATTGTAGTTACCTTGTACTTGATAGTACTTGGCCTTTGTTGCCAAAGTCAGTGCATATTCTGTTGATTGGGTAGCCTTGAGATTTTTATAGATGACAATAGATGAGTCAATCGAAAGTTGGGCCTCGATAACGATACCTAATCTCAAATCCAAAGCAGCAAGATTATTCAGTGCCACGGCATAGAGACGACTCTCCTTTCCATATATCTTAGCAGTATGGCTTGCCATTTTGCGCACCAGATCACGGCTGCTTTTTAACTGTCCTTGCATTTGTTTCACAGAGGCAAGGTTATTTAAGGCCGCTAAGTAATTTGCATCTTGCCTTAGTTTTTGTTGTTCATAAATGTCGACCACCGATCTAAAAATAGAATCTGCTCTGGTTATTTCTCCTTGTTGAAAAGATAATGAACCCAAACCCACGAGCGCCTGAAGTCTGGCTACCTTAGCTGTCTCTGGTGAGTTGGATGAAAGTGCATATGATAAATCAAAAGATTCCCTTGCCTCAGAAAACTTCCGGTCTTTCAAATAGACAGATCCAATTTTGTTTAATATGTACAAGTAGCTAATAGTTCCTGTTGCCTCAGTCTCCTCATAGGTTGTTTTGGCATTGTTCAACAAATCAATGGCTTCGCTATATTTTCCTTGTTCCGACTTAAGAATGGCAAGATTAGATTTTGTTTCA
This sequence comes from Bacteroidia bacterium, assembly GCA_043750455.1. GTDB lineage: Bacteria > Bacteroidota > Bacteroidia > Cytophagales > Cyclobacteriaceae > ELB16-189. Next base: position 7,172 of record JAYVBN010000464.1, read on the forward strand.
GCGTAAGAGAGCTTGCCCTCAGCAGTAGTTTGGCTGAAGTTATTAAGTGCCTCCAAATACAATTTCTCTGCTTTCTCATAATCTCCTTTATTCTGATAGAAAGTTGCCTGATTGCTGAGAGACGAAGCATAAATGGCTCCACCAGCGGGATCATTCTGGATGATCTTGAAAAGTTCCTGGGCTTTGGTCGGTTGACCCATCGCCTGAAGGTTTACCGCCCTTGCGTTAATAATTTTTAAGTAATCGTCATTGATCAATTGGAGTGACTCCAGAAGTTGCTGCGCCAGTAGATAGGTTTCTTCTGCTTTAAAAACCAAGTTATATTGATGATAAGCCTGCGAAAGACCAAAAAGAACCAATGCAAATTCCGGATTATTGTTCTCTCCCGCTTTCTCCCACAATTCTTTTGTTCGCAAAAAAGTATAGACAGCCTCCTCAATCTTGCCGAGGTCACTCAACAGCAGGCCATAATAATAAAGAGCTTGAAGTTCTTCGCTTTCAGCGATTTTGATCTCATTTAGATTACCAAAATGAATACGCAAAATTTCGAAAGAAGCAGGTAGCACACCCCCCAGGTAGTAGGTAATGGCAAGATTGAGTGTGCACGAAATTAATTCGGGATCAGTGACTTTAAAATATCCTTTCAATAACCTTTCGCTTGACTGGATCAGCTCAATCGCTTTACCATACTTTTCCTGTTGTTTATAAAATTCTGCCAGGTTCAACTGTGCATAGGCAAGGGCTTGATCTGGCTTTGTTGCACGAATTTGAATCTCCTTGTTAAGAAGCTCAATCCCTTGCTCATACTTCTCTAATCCATAACACACATTGGCAAAATGCCTTAGAATGGCTGCGTAATTATCATTTGCGGCTCCATCCTCACTCACATATTGTTGCAGTGATTGATCGGCCAGACCATATGCGTCATCCAGTTGCTCTTGCTCATACAACTTAACAGACTGGTCATACAACTCCTTCCAACCCTGAGACATTGAGCTGAAAAATATAAATAGAAAAACTACCAATAGAAAGGTCGATTTGAAAAGCACGGAAACCATTGATCGCAATTTATCCGCCTGAAATTAGATCAAGATTATTGAATTAAAAATACCTATTAAAGGGTATTCTACTCCTCTCTGTTTGGTTGTTTAGGTGGCTAACTACATATACTTCAAAGTGATAACAACCTGACTTTTGCCGGCAAAATTGAATTTTGCCTTTTCAAAAGATGGTGGGCCAAACATACCCATTGCGTCATTGGAGAATCCGAACCCTTCTTTGGGAATCCCGAAAGCATTTGAGTCAATTTCACCATTCTCATTGGCATCGTGCATGACGCTGATGGCATAATCGCCAGGAGCAATATTTTCAAATACGACCTGAACTTCGCCTGCTTTGGACACAGTTGTTTTTCCTGACAACATTTTGTTTGTAAAATCCTTTTCATTATCAAACAAGGCAACAGCAATTTTTCCCTTTGCTTCGTTGATATTTTTGATCACTACAATCATGTTATTTTGCTGTGAAAAAACATTTCCGGTCATCCCAATGACCATGGCAAGTGTTATTAATTTTGTTTTCATAGTTTTTTCTTTCAAAGATGAGCACCAAAGCCTCACGTGAATAATGTTATTATCTGAGTTGTCAAACGTCTCATCTGAAGTGTGGAAATTGAACGACAAAAATGATTTAACCCTGCCAAATTTACGAAGCTACGGCTCAATTGCCACCTAAAAGATCATCCATCCTTTTGCAAATTTTTAAAAATACAAGTGCAGCGATTTTTGTACTTTTATTTCACTCAACTCCAAAAGTCATGGCAACATATAAACTCAAAATCAACAATGTAGATCATACCGTAGAGGCAGACCCTAAAGTTCCGCTACTCTGGGTAATACGAGATGTGATTGGTTTAACAGGTACAAAGTATGGATGTGGCATCGCACAATGTGGTGCCTGCACCGTCCATCTCGATGGAACACCAATACGTTCTTGTTCAATACCCGTATCGGTGGTAGCCAATAAGAATATCACAACAATCGAAGGTTTGTCAAAAGATAACTCGCATCCTGTTCAGCAAGCATGGATTTCAGAACAAGTTCCACAGTGTGGGTATTGTCAGTCTGGGCAAATTATGGCTGCAACAGCATTGCTGAAAAAAAATCCAAATCCTACCGATAAAGATATTGATACAGCCATGCAGGGGCACATCTGCCGATGCGGAACTTATCCTCGCATTCGCAAAGCAATAAAAACTGCCTCGCAGCTTATGGCTCAAAAAACCTCCACCAAATAATTGACTTGTCATGGAAATACAAAAAAATATAACTCGAAGAAATTTCATTAAGCTTTCGGGCCTTACGGGAACGGCATTGACCTTGGGTCTTTACTTACCCTCCAATGCAAAGGAGGCCGAAGTAATAACATTAGAAGCTGCCGAAGCTATGGGTATCGATATGAACGCATGGATTTCTATCGATACAACAGGAAAGGTTACCATCACTAACCACCGTTCTGAAATGGGTCAGGGTTCATGGCAATCTGTTCCTCAGATTATTGCCGAAGAATTAGAAGTAGATCTTAACACAGTGAACATCATTTTTGCACAAGGTAATAGTGCAAAGTATGGAAGTCAGGTAACAGGAGGTAGTTCTACTGTTCGTGGCACATATAAAAGATTGCTCAATCTCAGTGCAACAGCGCGTGAAATGCTGATTGAAGCTGCATCAAAAAAATGGAGTGTATCCAAAGCAGAATGCTATGCCGAAAATGGACATGTTATCCATAAACCTACCGGGAAGAAATTTCATTATGGGGAGTTAGTTCAAGAAGCATCTAAGCTTGATCCACCGAAAGAGGTTAAACTTAAACTAATATCTGACTATAAAATTCTGCGCAAGCCATTGCCCCGTCAGGATACTCCAATGAAAATAAATGGCACCGCCATTTTTGGTCTTGATAAAAAACTACCTGGAATGTTATACGCTGTTGTGGAACGCAATCCAAGGTTTCAAGGAAAAGTAAAAAGCTTTGATGATACCGAAACTAAAAAAGTACCTGGCGTAAAACACGTCATCGCAGTGAAGATGAGTGTGTTTGCAACCTTCAGGGAAGGCGTTGCTGTAGTTGCAGATAGTATATGGGCAGCGATGCAAGGGCGAAAGGTTTTGAAAGTTGAGTGGGACGACTCTGGCTTTGAACATGTAAGCACCGAGCAACTTTACAGTAGAATGAATAATGACTTAAAAACCAAGGAAGGATTATCATTCCGAACAAAAGGAAACTTTGCTGCTGCATTAGAGAAATCAGAAAAGAAAATTCAGGCAGTTTATGAAACTCCCTACGAGTCGCATAGTTGTATGGAGCCATTGAATTGCACAGCATATTATCAGGCGGATAAGCTAGAAATATGGGGCCCTATACAAGGCCCTGATTGGGTGCAAGACTTTCTTAGTCCATTGATGGGCTTGCCAAAAGAAAAAATCATTGTTAACATGACATTTCTTGGAGGTGGTTTTGGGCGAAAGGCATTTATGGATTATCCCCATGAAGCCGCTGTCATTTCAAAAGAAGTAAAAGCTCCCGTACAAGTGATGTGGACTCGCGAAGACGATACCACGCAAGGTCCATTCCGGCCAGGTATGGTCTATCAATGCTCAGGTGGTGTAAGAGATGGGCGCATTGCGGCATTCAAAGCAAAGGTAGCCGGACAAGATATGGATCATCAGTGGCCCGGAGCACAAAAAGATTCTTATCTCAATAGTACCACCGAAGGGTTTCTTGAGCCATACTTCGATGGCATCTCTCATTATAGTTTTTCTGATATTCCACTTGATGTACCCATACCAGTGATGTGGTGGCGTTCCGTTTATGCATCGACAAACAGTTTTGCCTTCGAAAGTTTCATTGATGAGCTAGCTGTGGAAGCCAGCAAAGATCCACTTGATTTCAGAAGACAACATTTGGGCGAAGAGCGCTATCAGCATCTCATTAATAAACTGGAAGAAGTATCGGGTTGGAAATCAAGGAAGAAGAATGAAGGGTATGGTGTAGCTATTACGGAATGTTTCTCAAGCATTGTTGGAGAAGTGGTGAAAGTGTCGAAGCAAGCTGATGGAAAAATAAAGATTGACAAAGTTTGGGCGGTGATGGATTGCGGATGGTATGTAAATCCTGACATTATCAAAGCACAAGTGGAGGGCAGCATCATTATGGCACTGGGTGCTGCTACTGTGCATGCAACTCATTTTTTGGATGGCAAAGCCGTTGAACAAAATTTCAATACTTACAAAATGCCACGCATTACCGATTCTCCTGAAATTGAAATACACATTGTAGACAATGAAGAGAAGGCTGGCGGTGTGGGCGAGCCAGGTTTACCACCATTTACTCCAGCACTGACAAATGCTATCTTTGATTTAACTGGAACCAGAATTAGAAAACTCCCGTTTAACCTTGATGCCGTTTAAAAACATATTCGGCACTCAAAAACTGAAATTCTTATTATGAAATATTTTCTGTCGCTCTCTCTTACACTAGTTGTGTCTCTTTCATTTTTTTCCTTTCAAAAAAAATCGAAGTTTGATTTGCAGGCCAGCATAGGGCGCGGCAAAGAAATATATAATACCTATTGCATGAGTTGCCATCAGGAATTAGGTGAAGGTATTGAAGGCATATATCCGCCACTGGCTAAATCCGATTATCTGATGGCTGATAAGAACCGATCTATCATTCAAGTGCTAAAAGGAGCATCTGGCGAAATGACTGTAAATGGAAAAGTATATAATCTGGAAATGATCGGGTTTGATCTTTCTGCCGAAGAAACCAGCGATGTACTGAATTACATAAGAAATTCATTTGGCAATAAAGGTGATGCTGTCACACCTGCCGAAGTTGCGAAACTTAAGAAGTAGAAAGATTGAAGACTCAAAAAACAACAATCCTTGGGTGCGGAGTTTTACTCGTGGCGGTCATAGCCATTACGTTGATAGCATTTGATCTCCTGTTTTCAAAGCCAGAGTTACAAGAAGGAATAATTCTTGAAAAGACATTCATTCCTGGAACTCCTGTCACGGGCGATACCCCCTATGGAGGCGTAAGAAGAGGAAATTTTTTTGTTACCGTTCATAAAGATGATCAATGGATTGCTTTGATTAAAACCAAAAGCGGAGAGCAACTACAAGTTCATTGCCTTCTCGAACATTATGAGAGCAAAAATATAGGCGATGCTATTCAGTTCAAGCGATACGAAGGTCACCTTACTCACATCGAATATTTTGCTCATAATGAAGAGTATTGAAGCAATCAAAAAATGACATAGTTATGAAGA
>JAYVBN010000465.1:0-7111 GCA_043750455.1 Bacteroidia bacterium
CGGTCAGGTAGGAGATACGGGTATTATTGAATCTAATGGAGAAAAGATTTCTATAATTGATACTAAAAAGGAAAACGACTTGATTGTTCATTATACGGAGAAAATGCCAACCCAATTGGATGGCGATTTCAAAGTAAGTGTCAATCCCTCCAAGCGCATGCTTTCCATGTGCAATCACTCAGCAACTCACTTGTTGCATGCAGCTCTTCGTCAGGTGTTGGGTAAACATGTAGAGCAGAAAGGTTCTTTGGTGAATGAGAAGATTTTGCGTTTCGACTTCTCGCACTTTGCTGCGATGACAGATGAGGAGATTAAAAAAGTTGAAGCAATTGTCAATCAAAAGATACGCGAGAACATTCAATTGAATGAACAACGCAATGTTCCTATCGAAAAAGCAAAGACATTCGGAGCAATGGCTTTGTTTGGAGAGAAGTACGGTGATTTTGTGCGTGTGATTACATTCGATCCTAAATTCTCTGTTGAACTTTGTGGAGGCACACACGTTCCTGCCACAGGTCAGATCGGGTTGTTTAAAATACTGGCAGAAAGTTCGGTTGCTGCTGGTGTTAGAAGAATTGAAGCTGTCACTGCTGATGGTGCAGAGCAATTTATAAACGAAGAGATTGGTTTGCTGAATGAAGTAAAAGCCATTCTTAAAAATTCTAAGGATGTTATTTCTGCGGCTAAGAATTTAGTGGAAGAAAAACATTTGCTAGAGAAGAAACTGGAAGTCTTGTATCAACAACAAGCCAACCAGTTGAAAGACGAGCTTGTTAAGAAAGCTGTTAAATCGAATGGACATACGCTTGTGATGGAGAAAGTATCAGTACCCAATGCGGATGTGTTGAAGAACATTGCCTATGCTTTGCGCAATCAGTTTGGTGATTTATTAATGGTATTGGCCGCTGATGTTGACGGCAAGCCACAAGTGGCAGTTATGGTTGGCGAGGTACTTGAGAAGACCAATAAATTCCATGCAGGAAACATGGTAAAGGAACTCGCAAAGGAAATCGATGGAGGTGGTGGAGGTCAGCCCTTCTTCGCTACGGCAGGAGGGAAGAACCTTGCGGGTTTGGATAAAGTGTTAGAAAAAGCACGTATTTTAGTAGGCTAAAGTTTCCGTTATGAAAAATGAAGATAAGATTGTTGAATTACTGTCTGAGATGTTGCACAAATTCGATGTTTTAAATGATAAGGTTGAAGTCTTGAACGGTGGTGTTGATGGATTGAATCGTAGGAGTGATTCGTTAACAAGCGAAATGAAGAGCATTAACAAGAGACTTGGTAATGTAGAGAAAGAAATGGTTAAGTTGAATTTGATCTCAGCGCAAAATTCCCGGTCATTACTTAAGCTTGGCGATAATAACGATAGGATCAAAAGATTGGAGAAAGCAGTCTTTAAATAATAGAATAGGGTTACTTGTATTAAATGATATACGTATGACACAATTGACAATAGAAATAAGTGACAATAAGACTCTAAAGCTCATCGAAGATTTAGAGGACTTGAAATTGATTAAAGTTTTAAAGGGAAAGGCTAAGGAGAATAAGAAGAAATTATCGGAACGATTAGCCGGAAGCCTGACATTAAGCCAAGCCAAACAGTTGGACAAGGAATTGAAAAAAATCAGAGGTGAATGGGAAAGAGGTATTTAATAGACACCAATGTAATCATCGATTTTTCTGTCAATCGTATTCCAAAAGCTGGAAGTGCATTGCTTTCAAAATGTTTTGATGAAGATCCCAGAATTTCAATAGTCACTAAAATTGAGTTATTAGGTTTCCCTTTTGTTACGCCAGTTGTTACAGATTTGGTTAAGGCATCAACAGTTATTGGTTTAACAGATGAAATAGTTGCTGAGACTATTTTAATAAGGAAACAGCATAAGATAAAACTCCCTGATGCCATTATTGTAGCAACCTTCTTGGTATCGGGTTTGGTTCTCTTATCAAGAAATTCTTCTGATTTCAAAAAGATCAAAGGGTTGGACTATTTGGATTTGTTTCAACTCTAGTTTAATCCATGAACCCTGACATTCGAAATAAATACACAGTCGTCATTGGCCTTGAAGTCCATGCACAGCTATTGACGAAGAGCAAAATCTACAATTCAGATTCTGCAGCATACGGAAGTGCACCCAATACCAACATCAGCGTAATTACATTGGCGCACCCTGGCACGCTGCCAAAGTTGAATAAACGCGCAGCGGAGTTTGCCATCAAGATGGGTCTTGCCTGTCATTGCAACATTTCGCGCTATCAGATTTTTGATCGCAAGAATTATTTCTATCCTGATCTTCCGAAAGGGTATCAGCTTACGCAAGACCGCACACCTATTTGTGTAGGCGGTTATGTCACTATCAATACCAAAGAAGGCGAGGAGCGAAACATAAGTCTACACCGCATTCACATGGAAGAAGATGCCGGCAAGTCGATACACATCGAAAATGAAGCAGATACGCTTTTAGATTTTAATCGATCTGGTGTAGCACTCATTGAAATTGTTACCAATCCTGTAATAAAAAGTTCAGAAGATGCCGGAGCATTGCTTACGGAAATCCGTAAACTTGTCCGTTACCTTGATATCTGTGACGGCAACATGGAAGAAGGCTCCTTGCGTTGTGATGCCAACGTTTCCGTGATGCTGAATGATGCAAAAGAATTTGGTAAGAAAGTAGAGGTAAAAAACATGAACTCCATCCGCAACGTACAACATGCTATTGATCACGAGGTGGAGCGTCAGATTATGGAAATCGAAAAGGGAAATGCAATTCCTTCCGAGACCAGAACATTTGATGCCAACACCGGGTTAACACACAGCATGCGCACCAAGGAAGAGTTGAATGACTATCGTTATTTTCCTGATCCTGATTTAAGTCCATTGATTGTATCAGAAGATTGGTTGAATGAAGTTAAAGCATCCATGCCAGCGCTTCCGCGCGATTTGTATTTCAGATACATCAATGAGATGAAGCTTTCGGAGTATGATGCGCATGTGTTGACCGACTCAAAAGATGTTGCAAGTTATTTTGAATCAGTTTGCAAGCATACAAAGAATTTCAAAGCGGCAGCCAATTGGGTGATGGGCCCGGTAAAGTCAACGTTAAATGAACTTGGGCTTTCGGCTAATGAGTTTCCGGTGCCTGCAAAAGATATCGCTGAACTGATTGCATTAATTGATGATGGCAAAATAAACTTTTCGGTGGCTTCTCAATATTTATTTCCCCAGCTTCTGAAAAAACCCAATATGTCACCGTTGGAAGTGGCTCAACAATTGAATCTCATTCAGGACAGTAGTACGGATTCGATTTTGCCGATTGTAGAAGAAGTGATAAAAGAGTTTCCTCTTAAAGTGGAAGAGTATAAAAAGGGTAAGAAAGGAATCCTCAGTATGTTTATGGGCGAAGTGATGAAACGCAGCCAAGGAAAGGCTGATCCTAAAGTGGCTACTGAATTATTAGTAAAGAAATTAAGTTAAGCAGATATGAAACATATTTTAATGGTTTTTTTTATCACCGGATTATCCGCGTTGGGTTGTTCTTCTTCACCGGAAAAAAACGATGATGGTTGGGATATTATCATTAAAGGAAAAGTGGGCTTTCCTTCCTCCGGTCAAATCTCCATTCAAAGAATTCAGCCCGATGGACAAGGATGGAAAGATACGATTGTACTTAAAAGCAATTTTACGTACGAGAAGAAAATCCACATGACAGAACCTGGTTATTACCAGTTGAGCTTTTATAATCAACAACGACTAAACCTCATCCTTGATAAAAGCAACATTGAAGTAAATGTGGATGGCAATAATCCAAATGGATTTACAGAAATCAAAGGCTCACCTGATCACGATTTGATTTCTAACGTTCAGCGATTAGCATCAGAAGCGCAGAACACTCCAGAGATTGCAGCGCTCACTGCCGAATTTAATCAAGCAGTAGCGTCAAAAGACGATGCTAAGATTTCGCAATTGCAAGCCAGATATATGGAACTTGTTGGTCAGGGTTATGATAAAATTGCTACTCTGATCCGCGAGCAGCCCGTGTCACTGGGTTCTATTAATGTACTACAGAGCAATAACTTACTAGATCCGGATAAATATATTTCCCTGTTTGTGGAAACAGCTGATCGCGTTAAGAAGGATATGCCTACTTCTGTGTATGGTAAAGAGTTTGTGAGTTACGTTGATAAGATGAAGGCTACAGCCATTGGACAACCAGCTCCTGAAATAGCTTTGCCTAATCCCGAAGGCAACGTGGTAGCACTATCTTCACTCAAGGGCAAATATGTGTTGGTTGATTTTTGGGCGAAGTGGTGCGGACCGTGCCGCAAGGAAAACCCGAATGTGGTAAGGGCTTATCACAAATTTAAAGGCAAGGGATTTGAGGTGTTTGGTGTATCGCTTGATCGAACAAAAGAAGATTGGGTGCAGGCTATTCAGCAAGATGGACTTACCTGGACCCATGTTTCTGATTTGGCATATTTTAATTCAAAAGCAGCGCAGGATTATAACATCAACGCTATTCCGTTTTCCATTCTCCTTGATCCAAAAGGTGTGATCATTGCCAAGAATTTGAGAGGAGCGCAGCTTGATCAGAAGCTCGAGGAGGTATTGGGAGGGAAATAGAAACGAAACTATTTAAGCTTATTTCGAAAGATTAGCATGGTGGTTTTCTCCTTCATCCAGTTCTGGTAAATAGAGTCTGGCACCATGGGCCGGAAATCAAGGGCTCCAAGAAGTAAATCTTCGTCACCGTCTTTATCAAAATCGGCAGCCTCTATTTTTAACCACCTTCCTGATTTAGCTAACTCAGTAGTGTGAGGGATGAAGTCTCCGTCTCTATTGTCAAAATAAATAAAGCCATCTTCAGAATGATTCTTAAAATCTGGAAAAAATGAAATGGCCGCTATGTCAATATCACCATCAGAATCAAAATCGCGGGCCAGTGCTTCAGATGCTCCATACATGGGATAAAACCATGTCTCTGTAAATTTATCATGGCCTGTGTTGGTAAAAATCCGTACGCCATGATATGGTTTTAGAATAATGGATAAATCTGCATTGTCTCCGTTAGTGTACAGGATATCGTAAAGACCATCCTGATTGAAATCGGCAATATCGAAATAACTGGAACCATACACAGGTGGAAATCGAAGCAACATCTTTAATTTAAATTCGAAATTCCCCTGGTTTATAAATAGCACGATCTTTTCATCTGCTTGTGCAGTCAGGGCAAGGATATCCGGCAGGCCGTCATTATTAAAATCTTTAACAACAACTTTTCGGGTGCCAGGTTGTGCATTGATAATTTTTTTTACAAATCCGCTTTCCGTGTTTTCATAAGCAAGGAGCGCTCCTGTAAAATTGCCAAACGCACAAACAACATAATCTTCCCTGCCATCTTCATTCAAATCCACTTTTTCAAAATAAACAGGCCGCTTTAGTGAGTCAATTAAAGTTGTCGACTTATTATTTCCATTTGATAAAGAAATAATTTCTCCTCCCGGCTGGTCGTTGGGATCCATGTTGCCCATCAGTGAAAAATAAAGTTCTGAGCTGTTTTGAAAATTAACGTAGGAAGGCGGGCTATTTAATGGAATGGAGTCTTTGATTACAAGATTTTTGTCAAGTTTGAACAAACGCGATTGGCGAGTGCCTACAAATATGTTTTCGCTGGCTGTATCCACCTTAAGTAGCGTGACCAAAGGATTACCATATCTACCTGGTAATTTATATTTTGAAACTTCAAATTGGGTTAACTCTTTTGTCTTATCACGTGCAACTGACGGAAGTGAGTCTGGAGCATTTATTATAAAGTAATGACGGATGCCTTCCCATTCTTTTTCGGTTACTACTGGATTAGCAGGTAACGTGCTCAAGAAAGTTATTAGATCTTCCGGCTGCACATCATTGCCGTAGTCGTAAGATGACAATCCCAGGTAAATGCCCATTTTTGGCAGTACATTTTTTTCCCAGGTCTTCTTGTCAAGTAAGCCTGGCTCTGGAAACAGATGACAACTGCTGCAATACTGTCTTGCGAGCTTGTTCTCTAGCTGTTCGCGAGTTTGACAAGCCCAACAAAAAAATATAAACCCTGACAGGAGGAGTAATCGAAACAACTTAACTGACATTAATTTAATAATTGGTTGTAAAACAATAGCTGAGAATATTTGCACCCATGCGCAAAGCCTGTTGCCGTTTTTCTTCCGGATCGTTGTGGATACGGGGATCTTCCCAGCCATTACCAAGGTCACACTCGAAGGAATAAAAGACAACAAGGCGGCCTTCGTACATTAAGCCAAATCCCTGCGATGGTTTGCCATCATGCTCATGGATTTTTGGCAGGCCTTTAGGGAAATCAAATTTTTGATGATAAACCGGATGGTCAAAAGGCAATTCTACCAATTCAAGTTCGGGAAAAACTTTTTTTAGTTCAATGCGGATGAATTTATCGAGCCCATAATTATCATCTATGTGTAAAAACCCTCCGCCCATTAGATAGGTACGTAAATTAGCAGCTTCCTCCATCGAAAAAACTACGTTCCCATGCCCAGTCATGTACACATATGGATAAATAAATAAGTCTGAACTTCCCACCTCCACTACATCTTCATCCGATCTAAGATTAGTTCCCAATTCTTTATTTGAAAACCGAATCAGGTTGGCCAAAGCGGTTTTATTGGCGTACCAGTCGCCCCCACCATTATATTTCAGCTTGGCTATTTTTATCTGATTTTGCCCCAAAAGGGTCAATGAGTTAAAAAAAAAGGGAATTATGATTAAAAATTTTACGAGATGGGTTACTTGGGAAGGCATTCTTGTCATTGAATATTGAAATTATTTACGTAACGGGTTAAACCTTTTGCTGTTTATTCAATCAAAGCAACAAAAATGAATTCTAAAACTAACTTTAATATGAGAAACTTGCACAATTACACTAAAAAATTGGCCTTTGGCCTGGTCGCCCTTACAGGAGTCTTTATATGGTCATGTTCTGAGGAGGAAACAGCGGTGGTATCGACATCGGATACTCAAAACGTTCAAGGGGAATCCATTACTGAGTCTTCTTTTGATGAATCAAATGACTTTTCAACGATAGCTGTTGGTGGCACC
>JAYVBN010000466.1:0-2139 GCA_043750455.1 Bacteroidia bacterium
TGCCCCAGGAATCATATGTAAGCCATACGTGCCAGCTTTTAAAGATTTTCCTTCGACTTCTACATCATTGGAAAATGAGATGGTCGTATTTTCGTTGGCTCCTGCTCTCCATGGTGATGGATTTTGTTCTGAACTTCTTAAAAGGTTAAGATTTGTCATTCCATAAGGCACCAGCTTTCCCCAGATTTCGCGGCCAGCAACATCGGGGCCACTATATGCAATAGTGACTTTCGCCAGACCAAGATATTGAGTCACTTCGCTTTTCTGATTATTTCCACTCGGTGGCGTTGTCATTTGAGACCAGCAGATCATGCTGGTGAATATCCCTACCACCAATAGTGTTAGACGCAGTGAGTGTTTCATGATTTTGGATTTAATGTTTGAAATGGAAGTAACGCAATAAAAACCAAAATCAGAACTTTAATTTGAATAAAGGCAATTCCAGTTGTTTAATGGCGACTCAATTATTCACTCCGCAAGGATCCACCTGCAGCATCCACCTTTAATTCATTCTGATATCGGCTCGTCCAATGATTATCCCTCTGCTAATATGAGAGTTGCCACTTACGTTTACCTGGGGTTCTCCAAAAGCATTGATTCGCACTTCGTCAGAAGCATTTACACTTAGCCGACCTTCTCCGTAAATAGTGCTGCTAATAGTCTCGCTTGCAAATGCGCGCGTATCGATTTTATTTTCGCCATATAGTCGATAGCGCTGATGGCCGGTTTGTCCGTCTTTAATCTTTAATTTATTTTCTCCATACAACACAGCTTTAAACTTTTTGGTGTGAAGTGTTGCAAGAGTAATTTCGGCTTCACCGTAAGCTTTGAGTTTAAATTTTTCGCCATCGATATCCCCATCACAAGTTACTTCCTCTTCACCACGCACGTCCAGCACTTTTAATTCGCGATAGGTCACATACGCGGTGATCACAGCATCGCGATAAATACTTGATTTGGATGAATAGTTTTCGTCATGTGTTTTCTTTTGTTTCTCCACCAGGCGAGCATCATCTAAGTAAATTCTTAATCTGTTGTTGCTTACTTCTATATTGATTTTGTCGGACGAAACATTTGAATAGCGGATGCGAACGGATTCCTTTTCTCCTTTTTGTAAGACTAAATTAATCCTTGGGGAAAGGATAATTTTATCAAAGGAGTTAAGATCTTTCTGCAATTCCTGCGCATTGGCAAAAGTCGTCAGCATTATGGTTGCCCCTAGAAACAGGGGTTTTAATGAATTTTTCATGATTTCTTGAGTTTGTTTCCTGTAAGACAACCAAATAAGGTTTAACCCCTATACATTGATTGGAATAATATTAGATTCAGATCCAACACGCAAGTTTAGAAAACGATCAACTATGGAAGAATGCGTCTGAATGCGGTCATTTATTTTGATTCGAAATAGCGCAACTCTTTTTCCAGAGCCCTAACTTCATTTTCGCGATTGATACGAACCTTGGCCGGGGGGCCAATCATAATCGGAACAGTTTCTTCTTCTACATTGGCAAGCTCAAGTCCAAACTGAGCCTCGGCCGATAAACTATGTTTCTTAATAAATCGGTAGCCCTGGATTACGATGTTGTCAAAAGAAGAAATTTCATTATCAACAGAAGCACGGGTATGTAAAATGATAAATTTAAAATCGGCATCCAGGTTATGCTTGTGAAGTGAAGGATATGGGCTACTTAAATCTACTTCTCCTTTTTCTGAAAGCTCGCGAAGGATCTCTGTGAAGATAAGGTTAACCCGATGCTCGGCTTTAAATCCTAATTGTATTCTTACGAAATAACATTTTTTAGGAATGATAGTATCTACCAGATATTTGCTGGCATAGGGGCTGTCCATCGTGTCAACGTGTACAAACCAGTAAACGTCTGCACGTTTGGGTCGCTTTCTAAAAATCGAATAAATGATACTGGTATCAATATGCTTTTTACTATCTGCAACAGACATGTAAACTAAATGCGTTGACTCCTTTGGCACAGAGGTGTCGGCTTGCAACTCTTGCAATAAGGGTATATAGTCCTTCAAGTTTACGAACTCACGATATTTTTGCCTCAAAAGCCGAGCCTTATGTAGCAAGAACATCAATAAAAAAAATGAGATAGCTATAGTATAGGTGAACCAACCACCATG
>JAYVBN010000467.1:0-4030 GCA_043750455.1 Bacteroidia bacterium
GCATCCATTGCTTTGATTACAATTTTACCTTGCTCACCAATAGCGGCTGTAGCCACGCCAAAGAAAATGGAGAACACTACAATCTGTAAAATTTCATTCTTTGCCATCGCGTCAATCACGCTGGCAGGAAACACGTGGTACAAAAATTCTTTTAAGGATAAACCATTATGTGCGATACCACTATCTTCACCCACATCTGGAACAGGCAAATTCATGGCGATGCCGGGCTCAAAAACATTCACCAGAATAGCACCCAGCATAAGACTAGTGAGCGATGCCCCAACAAACCATAGCAATGTTTTACCGCCAATGCGCCCGACAGAATTGATGTCGCCCAACTTGGCCACGCCAACCACCAATGTAGTGAAGACCAATGGGGCAATAATCATTTTTATGAGCCGCAGAAAGATATCAGCCAATATGGAAAAAGGTTCTACTTTTTCATCACGCGCTGACAATACTTCATTCCGTTCTTTGTTGAGTGCTTTCTTTTGTGCGGTAAGTTGCGCGATGGAACTGCTATCCGTAGACGTATGAAGATCAGTCGACAATTGCAGGAGACTGGCTTCAATCTCAGTCAACTTTTTATTTTCTTCAACTACATAGCTTTTGTTTAAAACAAATCCCAATCCAATGCCAATTACCAATGCAATGATGATATAGAGTGTGAGTTTACTTTTTTTGGGTGGAGTGCCAGATGCGTCCATAAATCATCGGTCAGTTTTAGAAGTCGGTCTTCGCAATATAGGTGAAAAAAGAATTATCGTTTAACCTCACGCAAAGCCGCCAAGAGAGCTAATGAAATCGTAGCAAAATAGCATTGCGTTCTTTGCGACTTAGCGTGAATGACATTTAGAAGTTTAAAGCTTCGCCACCCTTCCCCTCAACACAAAATCAACCAACACCAACGCGGCCATCGCTTCAACAATTGGTACAGCTCGTGGCACTACACAAGGATCATGTCTTCCTTTTCCGCTCACCGTTGTTTCGTTGCCTTGCTTGTCCACGCTAGGTTGATCTTGCATAATGGTAGCCACTGGCTTGAAGGCCACGTTGAAATAAATATCTTCTCCGTTGCTAATGCCACCTTGTATGCCGCCTGAATGATTGGTCTTCGTGCGAATGCGCCCGCCATCATTATAAAACTCATCGTTGTGTTGTGAACCGCGGAGTTTTATTCCCTCAAAGCCGCTGCCGTATTCAAAACCCTTTACCGCGTTGATGCTAAGCATGGCCTTACCAAGTTCGGCATGAAGTTTATCAAAGACGGGTTCGCCTAAACCAACGGGTGTGTTCTTGATCACACAGGTAACAATGCCTCCAGTGGTATCACGTTCTAATCTTATCTGATCTATTAGAGCAATCATTTTTTCGGCTATGGCTGGATCGGGGCAACGCACAATATTGTCTTCCGTTTTAGAAAGATCAAGTTGTGTGTAGTGTGGTGCTTTTAATTCTCCCACCTGAGAGACAAATGCATTGATCTCTATTCCACTTTGTTTCAACAACATTTTTGCAATAGCTCCTGCGGCTACGCGTGCTGCTGTTTCTCTTGCTGAACTTCTTCCACCTCCCCGGTAATCGCGGTTGCCATACTTGACTTCGTACGTGTAATCGGCATGTGACGGACGGAATGTATCGGCAATATGACTGTAATCTTTGCTTCGCTGATCCTGGTTTTCAATTACAATGGCAATAGGTGTGCCTGTTGATTTGCCTTCAAAAACTCCCGAAAGGATTTTGAAGGTGTCATCTTCTTTGCGCTGCGTGGTAATTTTTGATTGACCTGGTTTTCTGCGGTCTAATTCAGATTGAATATATGACTCGTCAATAGCTAACCCAGCTGGGCAACCATCGATGACAACGCCAATAGCTGGCCCGTGCGATTCGCCAAAGGTGCTTATTTTGAAAAGTGTTCCGTAGATATTGCTCATAGGGGAGATTCAAGATTTAAGATGTTAGAATTGAGATTTGAGATTTTGAATCTTGAAAATTAATCTTGAATCTAATTAAATTATTTTTTAAAAACGAGATAGGCCGAGGCTCCAAGCATCAGTAGGATAAAAATATTTAGTCCCATTTTTATCCAGTCGCTTGTTATGGACGATTGAAGGGTATTGTCTGTCGTGCCAATGCGGTCATAAAAGGAACCTGTATCGGTGCTCTCAATAGCCTGATTGCGTTGACTTTCACCGATTACGTTAACTACCTGAATGGAACGAAGTGTATCGTATTTTTTTGAAGTTGGATTGAAGAAAACCCATTGAAAATAATCCCCCATATTATAGGTGCCTGGTTCTTTAGGGATCATAAAATAACTAAACGACTTTGTGCCAGTCACTCTTCCATTCTCCCTGTTTACACTTTGCTTGACGTTTGGTTCATAAAATTCAAACGTATTGTCTTTTTTAATTTCCGGCTTTTCAATCGATGAAATATTTCCCTCTCCAAAAACATTAAACTCGTATCCTACACTTTGACCGGTTTGTAATTCGGTGGCACCTATCCTTTCATCTAACCTGTATACACCAACGGCAACAGCATCTTTCATTGAATGTGGCGGCAGCTCTTTTATTTTTACCGTCTTGGATTTGGAGTTGAATGTTTTAAAATCTTCTTGACGGTTCTGCCCAAAAAAGGAAGGGTTCTTAGCGACTTTAAATTTGATCATCTCCAATCCAACACTTGGGAAGTATACGGGTTCAGCATTGAGCGGATAATAAGTAGCCTGATAAATTTTGTATTGGGTGTAACCCTTGCCGTCAATATCAATCGGTTCGCCTTCGATATTCTCAATGTTAAAATTTTCTTCCCAGCAGTTAGATGGCTTAAGTTTTTTGAGAATTTCAGAAAGTTGTTTGCCTAACTCATAAAATTGCATGGGAGCACGGTTGTTATCGGCTACTAAAAACGAAAGCGTAGTGGTAAAGCCTTCGCCTACATAAACTTCGTCTTTGCTGGTGCTCAATGCGAGCAAGGCGTCTTCTTTTACATCCACAAATTCTGTTACACCCTTACTAAAATCATTTGCCGGATCGCGATCAAAAAAACTTCTGAAAGGATCGGTCGACCGCACCTGCACAGGCGGACCTACTTTAATTTTCTTACCAGCCGAAGAAATAGACTGTCCATTAATTGTCATTTTGAAAGCGGGTAAAGTAAATGTGCCTTGCTGTGTGGGCACATAGGTCATTACCACACTTTGCGATGAACTGATTTGTCCGTTTACAATGCTTGTTTGCGATTGTGTTGAAGTTCCTCGCTTACGAAATCCATCGATGTCGGGAAAGTTGTCATAACTCCTCAGGCTTTCATTATTAGCTGTCACTGAAATTGTCCAGGCTTGATTTTCTCCTATCTCATCTGGCCCAAGGATGATTTGAAGATTTTGAGCACGGGAAATACTCGACAACAAACAGCTTGCGAAAATGAACAAAAAAGGAACCCTCAAAACACGTTTCAACATGAAAAAATAGATTACAACTCCAAAAATAGAACTCTGAGGTTTACCGTACTATAAATCCATAAAAAGCCTCAGTATTCACTAAAAACAGTGAAAAATAAAAAATAACATTCAAACCATTTTAACCTAACACCCGTTGTGTATATTCAAACTCGCAAAGCCAGTCGGGCGTTGCATGTAGTCGAACTAAAATTCTTTTACTGTGAAAAAAATGCTCAACTATTTCAAAACTGTGCTCTCCAAAGTAAGCTTTGATGCACGGCTTTTTGAAAAGGAACTACGTAAAGCCATCAAGACATTGGTGGTGGAGGAGTTGCAGGAGCTCAAAGAATGGTGTTACGCCAACTTTGGGAATCATGAGGCGATTATGAATCGCTGCTTTGTTGCTACTTAACATTAACTGAATCAACTTTAAAAAACCCCGGCCAGACTGGGGTTTTCTTTTTTATAAAGAATCCAGATATAGATCTTCAACTTTTTTTCTTGCCCACGGAGTTTTTCTCAAAAAGGTCAAGCTTGATTTAATACTGGGATCGAACCGAAAGCAGTTGATATCGATGCGATCAC
>JAYVBN010000468.1:0-2684 GCA_043750455.1 Bacteroidia bacterium
TGTTGAGTTCCCCCAAAATGAACAGACAACGCCACTCAATAGCAGGCTGCCCTATGCGGTTGTAAAAAATGTTGGCGAGTCATTTTTGCGTTCCTACCAAAAAGAGTTTGGTCTTAACTATACTATTTTTCGTTTTTTTAATACGTATGGACCAAGGCAAAGTGAAGATTTCGTTGTATCTAAATTTTTGAAGCAGGCATTGTCAAATCAGTCCATAACGATTTATGGTGAAGGCACCCAAAGCAGAACATTTTGCTACATAGATGATAATATTGATACTACCCTGGCGTGCCTGGAGAGAAATCTGTGTGTAAATGATGTAATGAATGTAGGCAATGATGAAGAAGTAATGGTAAAAGAGTTGGCGGCAAAAGTGATTCAGATAACAGGCTCCTCCTCTTCCTTGCTTTTTTTGCCGTCTTTAAAAGAAGGAGATATGACAAGACGGAGACCGGATATTTCCAAAATGACAACCATCCTTGCCAGACCATTAATCTCACTCGAAGCCGGACTAAAAAAAACATTGGCAAAAAGAACGTTTTAACTTTATAAGACTACCCGATTGAGCTTCATAAAGAGAACCATCAAAAATAGCTTGCCCCCAGCTTTTGTCAAGCAAGTTTTTCTGGTGTATAACAAGTTCAAAATTCTCACGATTGATAAATTTCTATTTCCGGAGCACAAAGTTCCTCGAACCGATTTTTTGGTTTATCGCAAAGGTTATCCGTTTCGCGAGCTAAGCATTTCGTTGGACAATTTACCAGGGGGTACAGTTAAATCTCACATGCAAGACTGGTATGATTGGACGCAAGAAGAATTTATTCTTGTATTTGACCATCCATGTTGGATTGAACCTACCTACGGATGGGCATTGGTAAAACCGTTCAGATTACTTTATTATTCGTTGGGAGTCAGTCGTACCTGGTTTCAGCATAAGCCCCTGTTTTTCAAGTTTATAGCCAAACGCAAAGTGATTCATGTGGACAGGGTGATCTCTTTGCGTGATTCAGGAGAGGAAAACTATTTTCATTTTTTTAATGATGTCTTAAGCAAGCTGTACTTTCTTCAACTACACAAAATCGATGTTGCGAATCTGCCTGTTGTTGTTTCGAAAAAATTATCAGACAAACCCTATTTTAAACTTTATAAGGAACATTCATCGTTTCTCAAATCGCTCCATTGGCTTATACAAGATGATGAGTACATCAAATGCTCAAGCGCTATCTTTTGCAAGCCACTTACACATCGGCCAGACTTATGGATGGCAATAATGGCACCCTTAGCTATTCGTGGTAAGTCAAACACAAAGGGCGATGGCAGTAAAGTCTTTTTAACAAGACATAAATCACGATTGCGATTTATCGAGAATAGCAATCAAATAGAAATGATTTGTCGCAAACACGGTTTTCTGGTGTTGGATACGGACACCATTTCTCCTGAGCAACAGGTGGAAATGTTTTCAGCGATTCAGATTTTGATTGGTATACACGGAGCTGGTCTCACCAATATGGCCTTCATGCAGGGCACGTGCCACGTGTTAGAGATTTTTCCACCACCTTCGCTAGGTTATCTACCCTTTCATTACATCATGTTGGCTAAGCTATTCAACCTAAATTATACAGCCCTGGTGGGAGATCCGGGTGATAAATATTCCGGAGGATTTCAATTAAATGCAAATTTGTTTGAAAAGGAATTAATTGAATTGGAATCAAAGCAAGCATGATCCCTTCTGCACACGATCCTAAAGCAAGCATATGCTTTCTTATTCCGCAATTCGGAATGATCCCCGGTTATATTAATTATTTTATACTAACGGCTGCTCATTCTTTGGGACTGATCGATTTTCATTTCTTTACGGATCAGTCCATCGAAGTTGATCATTCGATAAAGAATGTATTTGTGACTAAGATGACTCTTGAAGAATTTAATGAATTGGCTTCTCAAAAATTGGGTCACTCATTCACGATAACAAAAACATATAAGCTTTGTGACATGAAGCCAATGTATGGACTCATCTTTGAAGATCAGATAAAGGCTTATGAATTTTGGGGACATTGCGATTTTGATATGATCTTTGGTAACCTTAAACATTTTTTGAACACTAATCAATTTAGCCAGTTTGATATTTTTAGTGTGCAAAGCCTATATGCTTCAGGACCATTTCTGATTTTCAGAAACACACCCCGTATAAATTTTTTTTTTAAACAAAGTGTATCCTGGAAAACGGTTTTAGACCAGCCCGATTATAAAGGATTTGATGAAGCGGGAGATGTGATAAGGGAGATATGGAAGGGAAAGAGCATTAAAGATTGCAAGGGAGAAATTCAGTCGATGACGCATCTCATGAAGGATGACGATCTCCTCCAAAAACAAAACATTAGAATAAGCATGAGGGAGTTAATCACAGAAGGATTTCAAACAGGTGATCGGATTTATTTCGATAAGGGAAAATTAATCCAGTATCCGTCTAACACCGAACTCTATATCTATCATTTTATGAACAGAAAGAATCTTTTGCTTTTCAATGACATCTTATGGGACAAAGGTATCTCTTCGTTCCAATTTTCAGATCATGGATTTACTTCTGGTAATCGCCTCAAGGTTATGTTTGGGTTTGCCTTATCTTTGGTAAAACGCTACTGGATACGGGTGACCAAAAAGCTAAAATCAAGGTAAGTTAGTAC
>JAYVBN010000469.1:0-16715 GCA_043750455.1 Bacteroidia bacterium
TCATCGGATGTCTGGGTTATTACATCAGCAGTTTATTGGATTTTCTTGGACTTCAATTCGTGACGGCAGGCATTGAGCGGCTGATTCTTTTTATCTATCCCACACTTGTGTTGCTGATGAACTCGTTACTTTTCAAACAAAAGATCAAATCTATTCAATGGCTGGCTGTTGCTATCACCTACATAGGGTTATTGCTTGCTTTCTTCAGTGAAGTAGATTTTGATTCTTCACAGAATGAAAATTTCCTATGGGGGTCGTTTCTGATTTTCGTCTGTGCTATTACGTATGCCGCTTACATTGTGGGAAGCGGCAAACTGATTCCGATGGTGGGGGCTGTCAAGTTTAACAGTTATGCGATGAGTTTTGCCTGTATGGGTGTGCTTATACATTTTTTTATAACCAGCGAACAATCACTTTTGGCATTGCCATCGCAGGTTTACACGTATAGCTTATTGATGGCCATTCTATCTACCGTCATTCCCTCCTATCTGGTAACGCTGGGCATCAGGCGAATTGGATCAGATAATGCCGCTATTGTGAGCAGCGTAGGACCGGTATCAACAATTCTTTTGGCCTATTACTTTTTGAACGAGTCAATTTTTGTGATGCAGATTGTAGGTGCCGCAATGATTTTGTTTGGGGTTTTGTTGATAAGTAGAGGAAAGGCTTAGGTAATTTAAAGGCCAATAAAGAACTACGCCATCACTGCCACCATATTCAAAACAACTTTCCCAAGGGATTGATCTCCTTCAAATGCAATGGCCATTTCAACTGCTTGCTTATCAATTCCTTTTGTGAACAGTTTCCAGGCAATAGCAGGTGGAATTTTTATGTGGGCAGCTGGCGACTCACTATGTTCATCCGATAACATCCAGTTGTCATTCCATTTTTTTAATATCCATGCTCCACCATTTTCACCTGTGACTTCTATGTTGATGAGCGTTCCAACTTTAGCTTCAACGTCTCTGTACGTATAAGGCAAAGCGCGCATGAACGTATCCATCACAGGAAAGAAAAATTTACGCCCCATAATTCCTTGTTGATCCACGGCCTCGCGAATTTGTTGCTGGTGATGCCACTTCTCGGTAAACTCACGGGCTACGTGAAACCAGTTTTGCGATTCCTCCTCGCCCGCCCAGGCCACAGAAAACATCGCTTTATCAAATGGTTTTAGTTGGCGAAGACATTCCACGTACTCCTTACCGGTTTCTTCGAGAAGATCCGTTAACACGCGCGGGCTCAATCGCTTTGTTGCTTTCACCCAGTCTCCATTGAGGTTGTTTAAATATGAAACAATATCCTGATATGAATTTATTACACCGGGACTCATGACATTGTATCCATCGCGCATCAACGAAATAGCACGGAAATTCCCATCCAATAAATGAGAAGCAATGTCTTTCACTGTCCAAAGTTTAGCCAATGTGGGCCTGTTCCAGTCCTCCTTGGAAAGCGACCTCAATAATTCAATTAACTTTTGATCGAGTATGGGAAAAAGTGGAAGAGTTTCTATAATTTTCATTCGACAAATAGACTTATGGCAAAGATCGGGTTTTTGTGGAAATCTCTATTGCCACAGATAACACTGATTAAGTTCGAGGAATTTTGTTCAGTGAAATCTGTGACCTAAAGTTCGTTTTATGAAATTACTTTTTATTTCATTTTTGTTTTCGATCAGCATATTGTCTGCTGCACAGACCAATAAATTTACTTTCGTCTTTCTTAACCATAAAACAGACAAAGCTGAACTTTCAAAAGAAGAAGTAGATAAAATTATGGAAGGCCACATGGCCAACATCAACAAGATGGCAAAGGAAGGAAAGCTGATTGCAGCGGGACCATTCGAAGGTGGGGGAGGTATTTTCATTTTCAAATCAACATCAGTTGAAGAAGTAAGGGGTTGGATCAGCGAGGATCCGGGCATAAAAGCAAAGCGATGGAATATTGAAGTTTTGCCTTTCACCATTAGGTCAGGCTCTGTATGTGCCGTTGGGGAACCTTATGAAATGACAACGTATCACTTCATACGCTATAACCCTAACCTAAGCAAGTTCACCATTGGAGATGCGCCTCTTACATTCAAGAAACATGATGAATACCTCAACAAAATTGAACAGTCTGGCAATGTTATCGCAGAAGGAATTTTTGGCGATCGCGAAGGCGGCATTCTGATTATGAAAGGTGACTTACAAAAAGAAGTAATTGAATTTGATCCTGCCGTGCAAGAAGGTTTACTGGGACTTGACTTCAAACAATTGTATATAGCAGAAGGATCGTTTTGCGAGAAGTGAAGATTGATGCTCGGCAATCAGTCGACCAACCGATTACTGAATACCGATTACCAAATTTACTCAGCAACCACTACTGCAAGCTTATCGCCTTTTTGACTTACTGCTAACCGGGTCACTCCTTTTAAAATTTCCTTTCCGGCTTTTATTTCTACTTCGCGCCATGACAAATCAGTTCCCGGATTAAAAACAAAAAGCTTTTCCCCATCCGAAGATAAGATCAACCCATCAACAGTCCAGGCAATGTCTTCCTTACCAGGAATAGTTTTTGTAATGGTGGTTATCTTTTGTGTGCTCAAGTCCACTTTCCTAATCAACCAATCTTTCTCGGCAGTTTTTTGAATAAAACTGAAGTCTCTTGCTCCCGGAATTTTATGCAACGATCTACCTATATCGCTTGCTAGCACAATGTCTTTATGTGTAGGCAATTGATACAGGTGGAGGGTGTTGGGTTCTCCTAAAACAAATAACGCCAGATTACTATTGTCCATCCAGGCATGATAACCCACAATCATGTTATCGATAATAACATCAGGAGTTCCTCCATTCACTGGATATTTTCCCAAGTCTTGCACATTATTATCACGTTGAATGATGCAGGAGATAAAATATTTGTCGGGTGTAAGAGTTGGGGAATATTCCCGCTCTTGAGTAGTGGTGAACGATTTTGTCTCTTTCTTTTGGTAGTTATATGTTTTAATATCCGAGCGGCCATCTTCATTAAAAGATGAATAATAAATCAGTGTGTTGTCGGCATCAAAAGAAGGTTGATTATCATAACCTTTGTGATTGGTGATGTTTATAGGATTGGAGATGGTGACCTGACCCTTCTTACTTTTTAGATCGAACAGATAAATTTCGGAGCCTGTTTGAGCAAAGGAATTTAAGGCTGTGAAAATCAGGACTCCGGTTATTATAATTTTCATAACTAGTTAGGTTTGAATGGCTAAATATACAAATGGATATTTTTAGAAGATACTACAGGTTTACGAATTAATCTATGGCAACATTTACAAAACAAACTCTTTAAACGATTCCCAAACTTTACCATTGTGTTTTAGTAAAGCAAACCGATCAGCAATAAAAGAACCTGAAAACTCTTTCTGTTTAAATTCTTCCCACGCTTTTTCAAACATGGGTTTTTTTAAATCGCGAAAAGCCAAAGTCAGGTGCGGATGAAATGGCAGATCTTTGTACTGGGCATTAAAAATATTCAATTCAGTCTTACAATACCTGTGCAACTCATGTTGAAGCTTTCGGAGTACTTCACTTTCTAAAACATTAATAAAAATTACCCTGGGAGCAAAACAACCGAAGTTCTGAAGTTCAAGTTCAAACGTTTCCTTGCTTTTTGAAAACACACTAAGTTTTGAAACAAGCTCCTCTTCTTTCTTCACCTTCCATTCAAAAGGCATGTGCAAGGTGATGTGAGGTGGCGAGTTGAGTGCCGCCTTACTATGATATTGATCTTTGAAATAGTCTTTCCATTCGGAAGCCTGCTCAAAAATTGGTGAAGGAGGTATAATCGCAATGAAATAAAGTGCTGATCCTTCCTTAGGCATGGTCTTCCTTAGTTTCTATTAAATGATGTACGCATAAATCATATTTGTTTGTTTTTTCTTCGTGAAACTTTGTGCCTTCGTGGTTCAATTTCCGAACCCTTTACCTTGCCACGAAGCCACCAAGTCACTAAGAAAGCACGAAGTGCGTAACATCAGTCATTAATCTGCTTACTGTTTCTCTCAAAGTTCTTGGCATAGCCGCCATATTTCGAAACATGCTGTTTGCCTACTGCTTACTTTTTTTCAAATACCATTCTGCCTTTTCTGGCTCCAACTCAGCAAGACGTTTGTACACTTCCACTTTGGTGCTGTCTTGCTGAATGGCTTCTTTGTAGAATTCGACAGCTCTTGTCTTATTATTTTTCAGGTCATACAAATAGGCCAAGTAGTGACTCAACTCTGCATTGCGCGTGCCGGTGGCATAAGCCCGCTCATAAAATGACAAAGCCTCATCGTTTTGCTCCAACCTTGAATAACAATTACCCATTAGTTGCAGACCATCTCCATAATCCGGATAGCTATTCAAACATTCCTTCATCGTAAGAATGGCGTTTGAATAATCCGATTGACTGGAATAGATCAACGCAATATTGTAATAGGCTTCTTTAAATCCAGGCCTTAGCGCAAGCGCACGCTTGTAGTAAACCACGGCCGAATCAAATTGAGAGTTATTGTAAAAATTATTTCCCTGTTCGAGCACGTCATCGGGATTACCGGTGTCGAATGAAACTGTTTCTGTGTTTAATTCAACTGTTTGCTCTTCTCCATCTGTGCTTTCACTTTCAAATCCTGTGGAGACAGCATAAATGACAAAGGCTAGGATCAACGCTACCAATGTTCCAACGCCAAGGTAAAGCGCTCCTTTTTCTGATGTTGTTAATGGGTTTGCATTTGGTGCGTTGTGTTGCTTTGCTGTTTGTGGCTGCTGAAAAAAGTCCGTCAACCTGAAATCAAAAGCACGTCTTTTCAAAAGATAGAGGAATCCAAATGCGATGGCAACACCAAAAAAAATCCAACGAAAAGAGCTTTCTACCGACCAAAAAAGGGCAAGCGCGAACCACGCTATCACAGAGATAACTCCATACAGCTTTGCTCCTTTAATAGGGTCTTCTTCCATTGTGTAGTTAAATCAACAGATCTGCAATAAGATTGACAAAAAAATTAGTACCTAAATTTTTACAATATTGTCAACTATTCAAAGGGATACTATGCAAACCTACGATGTTATTATTATCGGAGCAGGTCCTATTGGACTTGCGTGCGGAATTGAAGCGAAAAAAGCGGGTTTGACATACGTTATCCTCGAAAAAGGTTGTTTGGTCAATTCCTTATATCATTATCCTTCCAATATGACTTTCTTCTCTACCTCCGACAGGCTGGAGATTGGAGATGTCCCTTTTATATCCAACAATCCAAAACCAACACGATCCGAGGCTCTGGAATATTACCGAAGGGTTTGTACAAGTTGGAAACTAAATGTTAATCTCTATGAAGAAGTAATTGACCTTATTAAAAATCCAGATCGTAACTTCTCTGTTAAGACTTCTAAATATGATTATCATACTAAGGCAATTATCCTTTCCCTTGGCTTTTATGATTTACCTTATCTGTTGAATGTAGCCGGTGAAGATTTGCCCAAGGTGAAACATTACTATGATGACCCTCATCCTTATTTCGCACAGAAAATTGTGGTCGTAGGAGCCGCCAATTCTGCGGTAGACGTGGCCTTAGAAACGTGGCGAAAAGGAGCAGATGTAACAATGGTGGTACGTGAATCATCCATCCGCGAAAGCGTAAAATATTGGGTAAAACCCGACATCGAAAATCGAATCAAAGAAGGATCTATTAAAGCTTACTTTAATTCAGAGATCACAAGTATTTCCGAGACATCGGTATCTATAAAAACTCTGGAAGGTTACATGATTTTAGAAAATGACTTTGTATTGGCCATGACGGGCTACCAGCCTCCTTTTGATTTTATGAAAAAAGTTGGTATTCGATTTCATGAGGATGAATTTCACACGCCTGTTTATTCCGAAAATACAATGGAGACAAATGTTAAAGGACTTTACCTGGCAGGGGTGATTTGCGGTGGGTTGAAAACAAATAAATGGTTTATCGAAAACTCACGTGTGCATGCGGAGATGATCATAAAGGAATTACTTACTAAGGCTAAAAAATAAATGCCCTCCAAAAAAATGGAAGGCATTTACCTCTATTGAAAGAACTTCAGTTATTTCAAAGCACCTGCAGTTATCGTAACGTTAAAAGTAGTTTCCACCTTAAAAGATACTGGCGTTGTTGATAATACTCCACTTGTTTTTACATCAATCTTTTTGTCGGCAAGAAGCGTTGACGCCATGGAATTGAGTCCGGCCTGATCTATGGTAAGTGTTTGTTCGGCTCCACTAGTAGAAGCAGCAAGAAGATTTAGCGATGCCAATGTGGCCACGGTACTTGAGACGGCACCAACAGCCCCAAAGGACATTTTTCCGTTGCTAAAGGTAACCGCTGTTCCAGGAGGTGTAGAGGTGTAATTGGTTATTTTGTAGGTGACACTATTCACTTTAAAATCTTTGATCTTGTCTTTGTACTTGGCTACTTCTGCATTTGCGGTGGCATCCAGGGTTTGTGTGTTTGAATAATCTTTGTTCGTAAACGTTCCGTTTTCCTGAACAGTGAAAATCAATGGCAATTTGGCATCAAATGATACATCGGGAATATTCTCAAAAAGACTGCACGAGGCAGATGACATGATGAATGCGAAGCAAACGGCAGCGGCCGTTCTTAGGGCAAAATGTAAAGTTTTCATAAAAGTTGGGGTTTGCTTAAGCGAAGTTACATAAATTTTTCTCCTTGGTAATACCTTCTCCTCTTCTAAGGTAACTCCATTTAGCCATGATTTAGAGGAAGCTCATTCTAATTCCAAAATAGAAATTTCGGCCAGTTGCTACATTGTAATAGCGTCCACCTATTGCATTGAGGTCATTGCCCAAACTGTAGCGTTCATCAAAAAGATTATCAACTCCGCCAAAGAACTCTAGCGGAATTTTATGTCTGATTAAAAACTTATACCCGGCACGTGCGCCTAAGAGAAAATATTCGGAAGCAAATTCGCTGTTGGCATCATTTAATGGGACGTGATCGACATAATTAAATGTAGTATTGGCATAAAAATTTCGCCAGAGAATAACATCCATTCCGGCCACAGCCACATTAGGCGCAACACCTGTCAGCAAATTTCCTGAATAATCTTTCGAGTCATTTACATAATCTTTGAAATGATAGTTGTTCAACGAGTAACTACTCCAAAGTCGAAATGACGAAAGAACCTTATTGCTTTTAAGGTAAGGCTCCCATGAAATTTTTGCCTCTAATCCTTTTTGAGATGTCTCTCCGGCATTTATAAAATATTCTGCTCCATCAGGAGTGCGCTGTATGACGATTGTCTCGCTCAATTGAAAATTATAGGCGGTCACATCATAAGTCAACCGTTGAAAGGCACTTCCTTTCACTCCCAATTCATAACTAATACCATGCTCCGGATTCAGATCATTATTAAAATTGCCTGTGGATGGTCTTACCTCCGCAAATGTTGGTGGCGAAAAACCATAGCTCACGCTACTATAAACTGAAAGGTTAGGATTTATTTTTTTTAACAAAGCAATGCGTGGCGAGAACTGAGAATCGAACTTACGATCTTGTATAGCTACTGTTGGTGCTGATCGCTCAAAGTGATACTTCAAAAAATTTGAACTGCCACCCACTGTCAAATAAAACTGATGGGGCAAATCCAATTCCACTTGTGCAAAACCAAGCACAGCCCGCGAAGTGAGAGTATCAATTGATTGAACGGTTGATGTAGGTGAGCCCTGATTGTTGCCATATACTTCAACAGGAGAATAGAAATACTGAAACTCTCCACCAAAGGTGATCTTTCCTTTCAAGTTTGACTTAATAAACTTGTATTGAGT
Source organism: Bacteroidia bacterium (assembly GCA_043750455.1). Taxonomy (GTDB): domain Bacteria; phylum Bacteroidota; class Bacteroidia; order Cytophagales; family Cyclobacteriaceae; genus ELB16-189. The sequence goes on from JAYVBN010000469.1 coordinate 7,825, forward strand.
TTCGGTGCGGCCACCAAAATTATTTTCCGTTCGTTTTTCATAGTTTCGAATACTTGGATTCTTAAAGTTGGTACCAGAGCCATAAATGCCAGTTCGCGTATGCCATGATTCATTCCAGTCTATTTCGTGCGCAAGTCCGAGATAAACTGTATTGTTTTCAACTGCGGCCTTCTGATCAGCAGCACTGGGTTGCGTTGCCGTAGCTGGTCTTGCTTGTCGCGGATCGGAATCATATTGGGTTTTCGTGAGACCGCCTGGAGTTTCATAATCTAAATTAGACGCTAAAAATATTGCTGATAGTGTGCTCTTTTTACCCAGAGAAGTAATCATATCAAGCTGTGAAGCCAGTCTGGACATCTCAGTTTGATCGCGATAACCTTTAGCGTTTTGCTGGCCTATTGCTGCCTTTAAAATGGTTTTTTTTGAAACTGCTTGTACCGAACCATCAAAGCGAGATAGTCCATAGCCACCCCTCATATAACCAAAATTAAAAGTTGGTTCTCTTTTCAATTGCGAGCTCAATAACACAACTCCGCCTGTTCCTGCACCATACAAACTTGCCCCGGGTCCCTTTATGACTTCAATATTATTGATCGAATTAAAATCTAAACTATTCAAATATGTATTCCCCCCACCATCTGTAAAGGGTAAACCATTCCAATACACTTTTACATTTCGCACTCCGAAGGGAGATCGCAATGTGCTTCCGCGAATTGACAAGCGATAACTTCCGGGAGAGCGTTCTTCCATTCGCACGCCAGGCACTGTGTTGAGAGCCGGCAAAAAGGACGTGTTATTAAATCTGTTTAATTCTTTTGAATCAATGATTGCGATGGCTGCTGGCACTTCGTTTAATACCCGGTCAGAAGCATAAGCTTTTACTACCACCTCATCTAGCCTGCGAACAGAATCTTGACCGGATTGCTCTTGTGCAAAAGATTGGAAAAGAATTAAACTAAAAGAGAAAAAAAAGATCAGCCGCATAATGGGTTGAAAGTTAATGGAAATTTTGCTCGAATGATTGGGAATTCCTTAGATGATTCCTTTTTTCCTTTGTGACTTGGTGTCTTAGTGGCATTTTAAAAAACATTCTTCAAACTTAAATCCAAACTCCTAACAGAGTGCGTCAATGCCCCAACCGAAATATAATCTACCCTGCATTCTGCTACTTGTCTAAGATTGCTTTCTGTAATTCCCCCGCTTGCTTCTGTTTTATAACGGCCATTAATTAAGGCTACCGCTTTTTTCATGTCAGAGGTATTCATGTTATCTAGCATGATCACATCTATGCCACCCGCATCCAGTACCTGTTGAACTTCATTTAAGTTGCGCGTCTCAACTTCTATCCTGAGATTCTTATTAACTGAAGTCAAATATTTTTGTGTGTACGCAATAGCCTTCGCTATTCCTCCGGCCATGTCGATGTGATTATCCTTTAACATCACCATGTCATAAAGTGCATAGCGATGGTTTTTTGCTCCTCCAATCGCCACCGCCCACTTCTCCATTAATCTAAAATTGGGGGTTGTCTTGCGGGTATCCATCAACTGAGCATTTGTACCTTCAATTATCTTGCACAACTTATTTGTATAGGTCGCTATGCCACTCATGCGTTGCATGCAGTTTAGCACCAATCGTTCGGTAGAAAGAATGGCTCGGGCAGAACCCTCCACAGTAAAAGCGATGTCACCGTTCTCTATTGAGTCTCCGTCTTGCTTAAAATAGTCAATTTTAAGAGTTGGTTCAAACTGATGAAATATTTTCGTTGCCATTTCAACACCGGCAAGGATACCTTGATCTTTCACTAAAAGTTTTGCTTTGCGATTGAGCTCATCAGAAATTGCTCCTAAAGTAGAATGATCACCCTCACCAATGTCTTCGGCCAGTGCGGAAGTAATAAACTTTGAGATGGCAGATTCAGTGAGGTAGGCTGGACGAATCATAACCGGTTTCAAAATTAAAAGTTCAAGATCGCTCGCAATTTTGAACCTTGAATCTTGAATTATTCTTTCACGAAATTAATCTCATGTATCAGATAACTCTCCCCCACTTCCTTCACGCGGATAAGTGCACTGTAGCTTTCACCATTGCTGAGATAGCGGCCAATGGCAAATTGCAGTCCCCCTTTTGAAGAACCAGTATGTACAATACTGAAATCTTTTGGTGCATGTTTTTTGAAAAAATCACGTAAAGCAAATTCTGCCTGGGCTTTGCTGTAGGTATTTACTTCCCCATCAAGGTTCATGTCCACCGACTGATTAAGATACTTAACCATGTCTTTGGAGTTACCCGCTTTGATCGCCTCTTTGAATGGCGCAAAAATGTCGTCCTGGGCTAATGCTTTGCTACTAGCAAAACCAATAACCAGAAAAACCAATAACATCCCGTAAAATCTTCTAATCATCATTATTGCAATGTTAGACCAAAATTATGCCATTCATTACGGGTAAACAAAACCCTTGACCTGAACCTTTGATCTTTCTCTTGTTTTATTACTCCGAACAATCGTTATCGGAATCAGAAGGGCAGATTATCTCCCAAATACCACGAATCGCAGTTATATTTACAGTTCTATTCTTTTAATTCTATTCGCATGAACAAAAAAGTGTTGCTGATGATCCTCGATGGGTGGGGCATCGCCAAAAATCCAAAGGTTTCTGCTATTGACCAGGCAAAAACACCCTTCGTAAATTCCTTGTACACCAAATATCCGCATAGTAAATTGGAAGCCTCCGGCCTTGCTGTTGGCTTGCCCGCAGGCCAAATGGGCAATTCTGAAGTGGGCCACATGAACATTGGGGCAGGGCGTGTTGTCTATCAAGACCTAGTACGTGTTAATAAGGCTATTGAGGAAAAAGAGTTAGACAGCAATCCTGTTTTGTTAGATGCATTTGCATATGCGAAAACAACAGGCAAATCTTTCCACCTTATTGGATTGCTTTCCGATGGTGGAGTTCATTCACACATTGATCACCTCAAAGGAATCATCACCATTGCGCATAACAGCGGAATAAAAAATCTATTCGTACACGCCTTTACAGATGGCCGCGATACTGATCCGAAAGGCGGGGCAGCATATTTAAAAGATCTTCAGCAACACCTATCGAAAACCACGGGTAAACTCGCGACCATAGTAGGTCGCTATTTTGCAATGGACCGCGACAAGCGGTGGGAACGGGTTAAGCTTGCCTATGATGTGATGGTAAATGGCCTTGGGGAAAAAACAACTGATCCTGTTAAAGCAGTTGAAAACTCGTATGCGGCTGGTGTGACAGATGAATTTATAAAACCTATTGTAACAGTCGATTCGAACAACAACCCATTGACTACAATTAAAGAAGGCGATGTGGTTCTTTGCTTTAACTTCCGAACAGATCGAGGTCGGGAAATAACAGAAGTGCTAACCCAGCAAGATTTCCCTGAGCAGGGCATGAAGAAATTAAAACTGAACTACATCACGTTAACCAACTACGATGATTCATTTAAAGAAGTGAAAGTAATCTTTGATAAAGATAATCTTGAAAATACAATTGGCGAGATCGTGTCGAAAGCCGGCAAAAAACAAATCAGGATTGCAGAAACAGAAAAGTATCCACATGTTACTTTCTTTTTCTCAGGAGGCCGCGAAAATGTTTTTCCTGGAGAGTCGCGCATCATGGCGCCCTCCCCCAAAGTAGCCACATACGATCTGCAACCCGAGATGAGTGCCGCAGAGATTCGTGATAAAATAATTCCGGAACTCGATAAGAAAGAAGCAGACTTCATCTGCCTCAACTTTGCCAACCCCGATATGGTAGGCCACACCGGAGTTTTTTCAGCAGTTGTAAAGGCGGTTGAAACTGTTGACGCTTGCGCTGAAAAAGTGGTAGCGGCCGCATTAAAAAATGGATACAGCACAATTATCATTGCCGATCATGGTAATGCAGACTACATGATCAACGATGATGGCACACCCAATACAGCTCACTCCACCAGCCTTGTGCCTTGCATTCTGGTTGACAACCACTATAAAGGAAAAATTAGAGATGGGAAACTTGGTGACCTTGCTCCCACTATCTTAACGCTAATGGGTATATCTATTCCCAAAGAAATGAGCGGAACTATTTTGATTGAAGGTAAATGAAGATTGCTTCCTTGCTTTTCTGTATTGTGTTGGTGGCAGTAGGTTGCCAAAAGCAAGAGGTTAAAAGTAAGCGATACTTTGATCTGGATAGCTTGGTAAATGCACAGGTTGATTATTTGAGCCAGTCAAAAGCTTCTCTGAAAAAGGAGGCTACTATTTCCGATAAAAGTAGTTCTTCTGTTAATTCTCTTGATAGCACGACTTGGTCACATGAGTTGGATGTATTTCGTCAACTAGATTTGATTAATCGCCCCATTTATTCAGATGTATATAGTATGACAGATGGGGAGAAAGATTTAAAAAGCAATTTGTTGATACGTTCTTACGAAGCTTCGGCTAATTCTCCTGTTCCTTATCTGCGGCTTTATTATCAAACCATACCGTCAAGATTAAAAAAGCTGGAAGCTCTTTACCAAGAGACAAACTCGCTATATAATAGCCAACGAAAGCTGGAAATGTATTTTGATGACACCACCGGGAAATCGTATCTGGCAGGCTTCTTCATAGAAGGAGATCAGAAAATGATTTTGAGTGACAGTGTTCACTATACCATCAGGGCAGAAATTCAGTCAGCAACTATCCCATAGTTAGCCCTAATCAATTATCAAGGTTCCCTTTTGTGACATGCCTGTATAAACCATCCATGCAAGTTTTTGGGTTTAATTTATATTTGTAGCTTTAACCCAAAATAAGAGGTGATTACCAGCTCATTGTCAGGCGATAATCACCTCTTGTAATAAATAATAAACACTGAATAAAACGATGCTTGTCTTTTCCCTGTTTAGAAACAATAGTCAAAGTGAGACTATTCTATTTGGTGTTTTCGCAGTAGTCATTGTCGTTTTTCTATTGCTCGATTTGGGGATTTTCAATAAGCAGGCTCACAAAATCACCACAAAATCTGCACTTTATCAATCTATCTTTTGGGTTCTTGTAAGCGCTGTATTTGGGTTTTTGATTTACCTCAAGGATGAAGGTGGCGCAGATGCAGCTCTGGAATATTTCTCCGCCTACCTTACTGAATACGCCTTATCTGTTGACAATATTTTTGTCATCCTTTTGATCTTAAAATACTTTTCAGTTAAAGAAGAGTATTATCATAATATTTTGTTCTGGGGAATCTTAGGTGCCGTCTTTTTCAGAGGTATTTTCATTTTTGTGGGGGCGCTACTCATTGCCAAATTTCACTGGATCCTATACATATTTGGCGTGTTCCTAATCTACTCTGGCATTAAAATTTACTTTGGAGATAGTGACGAAAAAATTGATCCTGAAAAAAATCCAATCTTAAGAATTTGCCGAAAGTATCTTCCTATAACCACCGAAGATTTGGGCGGCAAGTTCATGGGTAGGGTGGAGGGGAAATTTGTGTTTACGTCACTGTTCCTTATCATCATTCTAATTGAAACTACTGATTTGATCTTTGCAGTAGACTCAATACCTGCAGCATTTGCTATCACTCAAAATGAGTTTCTTATTTACACGTCAAATATTTTTGCCGTTATGGGCTTACGTGCAATGTTCTTTTTGTTGGCTGGTGTTATCGATAAGTTTTACCTTTTACAAAAGGGGCTATCCATTATCCTGTTCTTTATTGGAGCAAAAATGCTTCTTGAGATTTTCGATATTCATGTGCATGTGGGATTATCCTTTACGGTAATCATTCTTACCCTTACCTTAGCTATTGTATTTTCCATTATTATTCCTAAAAAGGAAAAAAAGTCAGAGGAAATCGTCTAGTCGTTTAGACTTTCAGAAAAAAAGTTCTTGGGAAGAATTTTCATTAGAATCGGCAGCGTTAAAAAATGCTGCGGCAGGGAAACAATCACAAACGTAGGAATAGTTTTAAGCACGACAATAAGAAGTTGCTGCATATGGTTCTTCTCTTCATCTGTAAGTTCATTTGATTTTGCTTTTCTTAACAGCGCCATCAACTCTCCGCTTTCCTGTACTTCTTTAACTAGTCTGCTTTTATTATTATCTGTTACCCTGGACATGCGGCTGATAAATTGCGCACTTACCTGATCGTAATCTTTTTTGTTCTGGAGCATATTTAATTGATCCCAATGCTCTAGCACAAAACCCTCAATGGCCATCAAACTGTTTTCAAGATCATCTTCTGAAAAATCCAGATACGTACAAAACCTCTTCAAAAATGCCATCTCAATTTCTTCCACACGCTTATCTGACCAAATGGTAAGAATAGCTAGCTCCAAAAAGTACTTTTTCAGTATCCATGAATTATTGGTCGGCAAGTTTATCTCATCCAAATCAATTCCTTTTTCAAAAATGAGAAGAGCCTCCTTCTTCTTTTCAGAGGAAAGTCCTGCGCCATGCAAGAAATGTTCAAGTAATTTTCTTTCTTCAAATTCAATTGTAACATTTGCATGAGCTGCCGCTGCCATCACCTTTACAACTGAGAAACGCAATTCTTCTCTTTCGTACTTAAAGAAGTCTGCAACAATGCGATCCGTGCTGGTATGAATCCACTGACCGTATATATAAATGTCAAGAAATAAAAGGCTATTGTGAAAAAACTGCGACCAAAAATTTCCGCTATGTGAGTTTGTGTGTTCGATACGTTTGTCAAGAATTTTTTCGGCCAATTCAACCGAAGTTCTTTTCTTGCCAAATAATGTTTTTGTAGGCGTAGCCAGTTCAGGAAAAATATTATAGAAACCGCCAATGTTTTCTACTGCTTTCATAATAACCGATGAAAGTTCATCCGGGTTTTTGATCGACTTATCGTTAAATAGTAACGAGCTACTGATAAGACTTTCTGCCAGCACAACTTTCATGCGATCCTTTTGATCCCAATCTTTTGAATCCTCAAGTCCAAAATTATCTATGGATTGACCGTACATTAAACCTGTTGGTTGTACTATGCGGTATAGGGAATGTTCAGGATGAGCGGCCTTTCGTCCATCTGTGGCAATATCTTTCAGTAGTTCCTGGCGAAACTCGAGATAATCTTTTAGCCATCCTTTTTCCCTAGGCCTCATACAATGATTTGAAATTGGAGGCAGAAGGTAAGCTTTTTTGGGGGTGATTTAAAGTCGAAGTAAGTATTTTACTCAAATTGCTGATTTCCAGCCTTTCCTCTCTATGTTTCTAACGGATGCCTCTACTTTATTCTTCAATCCGGATTTGTATTTATCCAGCTTTCTAGCCATTAGCTTATTAGAAGTTCCAAGTATTTGAGCCGCTAATATTCCGGCATTTTTTGCCCCGTCCAGGGCAACGGTTGCCACTGGCACACCAGCTGGCATTTGCAAAATAGACAACACGGAGTCCCAACCATCTATTGAGTTAGAGGATTTGATAGGTACTCCAATTATTGGCAAGGAAGTCATGGAAGCAACCATCCCTGGGAGGTGTGCGGCACCCCCTGCTCCTGCAATAATCACTTTAATGCCGCGCTTTCTGGCTTGGGTAGCATACTCCACCATGCGATGAGGCGTGCGATGAGCCGAAACCACGGTAAGCTCGTAAGGAATCTTTAATTCATCTAAAAATTCTGCTGCCTCTTTCATAATGCGAAGATCAGATTGACTGCCCATGATAATGCCTACAACAGGTTTGCTCATGCTATTATTTTTAAATGTTCTTTCACAAAGTTGGCTTTCTTCCTCAGACTTTCCACATCGGCATCTACAATTGTTACATGCCCCATCTTGCGAAAGGGTTTTGTCATTTTCTTGCCGTACAAGTGCACATGAACACCTTCTATGGCAAGCACTTCTTTCATTCCTTGATAACTTGCATGACCTGAGTAGCCTTCCTCACCAAGCAGATTAACCATTGCACTAGGAAGAATTATTGAAGTATCTCCGAAAGGCAGATTGAGAATAGCACGCAAGTGCTGTTCATACTGTGAAGTCACATTCGCCTCAATGGTTTGGTGGCCGCTGTTGTGCGGACGAGGTGCAATTTCATTGACTAAAACTTCTCCGTCTCTTATCACAAACATCTCAACAGCTAATAAACCGACAATCTGAATCTTTTCGGCCACTTTTCGTGCAATCTCATCTGCTATCTTAGCTACCGTTTTACTAATCGCGGCTGGCGCGAAAAGATACTCAACCATATTTTGAGTAGGATGAAAAATCATCTCCACAGCAGGATAAGAACGTATTTCGCCATGTTCATTTCTGGCAACGATCACGGAAATTTCTTTTTCAAAGTCAATGAGTTTCTCCAGAAGTCCAGGGGAGTCAAATGCTTTGTTCAACTCTTTTTCTGATCGAAGTATTTGAACTCCTCTTCCATCATATCCTTCCTTACCGAGTTTATTTACGGCAGGCAAAAAATCTTTATTCTTAATTACCTCGTCTTTGTTTTGGGTAAGAATATATTCGGCAGTTGGAATGTGATGGGTTTTATAAAATTCTTTTTGCGTTCGCTTATCTTGTATCAATTCAATAACTGCAGGTTGTGGAAATATTTTTTTGCCAAGCTTCTCTAAATCCCGCAAGGCTTTCGTGTTTACATTTTCTATTTCAATAGTAATTAGGTCACAGGATTGACCAAATGCCATCACTGTGTTATAATCGGTAAGTTTTCCTATGGTAAATTCTGCGAGTGATTTACACGGGGCATCTGGGTCGGGATCGAGAACAGAAAAATTAATGTTGAAATCAATTCCTGACTGAATGAGCATTCGGCCAAGCTGGCCTCCTCCTAGTATACCAAGCTTTGAATTTTGATAGAATACTTCTGCCATCCGGCAAAAGTAATTAAGAGCAACTCTAAAAACCTAACGAAATAT
>JAYVBN010000470.1:0-5564 GCA_043750455.1 Bacteroidia bacterium
TGGGTTCTTCTCCCCACTGCGCAAAAACAGTCGTACTAAAAAATAATAGAATCGTGGGCAATAGAAACCTCATTATTCTTCCTGAATAATAAAAACATCTTCTGCTTCTTTTTTCATAAGATACTTTTCACGCGCAAATTTTTCCAGCAATTCCTTGTTGGTCATTAGCTCCCTGCGGTCTTTTTCAACTTCGGTTATTTTTTCCTGATAGTATTCCTTCTCATTTTGAAGTGATCGCATCTTGGCACCAAGTTTAAATCGAGAGATCAAATCATTGGAATCTAAGAAGGTAAGCCAAACAAGGAAACTTAAACTGGTAACAATGTAGAAGTTTCTAAAAAGTGGAGGTAGTCTTTTGAACATAGCTTAAAAAATGATGGTACGAAGATAAAGAAATTTTATAAAACCATAAATTCTAAGGATGTAACGATTACCTGGCGGTAATTTCAAGCCTCATTTTGCTTATTGGCTTTTGCAAGAGTTGCTTTTAAGATCACGGCTTCAAAATCTATTCTGGTGAGTTTTAAACTATATATGAGAAACCGTGCCTCTTTGCTGCTTATACTTGAGTCTACTTGGGCAAGACCATGCAGATGAACAAAAGCACTAACCTTTTCTTCTTCCGTGCATGCATTTAGCAACTCTGCTCCCCTCCTATAGATATCATGTTCGGAACTTGACAATACATATTTTTCAAAATCCAGGAATACTGACTCCGGTATGCTCTCTTCTTCTCTGATTGCCAAAATTGCTGCCCGCTCCCTTTCATCAATACGTCCATCAACATTTACCAGTAAATGAACAAAATGAAGTAACCCTAACTGAAAGTCTTTATTGGTTTTCATACTTCGAGGACTGTTTATCTTTGCTATAAAAATAAGTATTAATAAACAGCGGGGAAATACTACTAAAGCGGTATTTTGTTACATATGTCGAGTCTCAAGTGGTTATGTTAATTTTTAGATACAAATACAAAATCACTGGCACTATCATCCGAGCCAAAACTACCTGAGCGTGGCTCTGTCGGGAGTTTTTGAAAGTAAGTGTTCAACTCAAATAGGGTAAGGATTCGGCCGCTGCCACCACCTACTTCGCGCAATGCCTGAACAAACTTGGCTGCAAAAGGTGAGTGTCTGCCAGGCGCGCCATCAGGAACATATTGCTTGCTTCCGCTGGTTAAATATTTGCGAGTGCGCTTGGTAAGTTTGCGAACCAGGTACTGCGTATCTGTTGCTTCATCCATAGCCTCGCCTGCACGCGCTTTTGCTAATACCGGATCAAACGTACCACCAAAGCACACATCCATCGTTAAAAATATATGCTCGCACTTAATATTTTCCAAACGTTGTCGCAAAGTGCTATGCGCCAAATAACTGTTCTTTCCTTTATCGTTCATTAAGGAATTACTGGCCACCACATAACCCTCCCCCAGCACATCATCATAATAACCATGACCAGCAAAGAATACAAAAAGCTGATCTTGTGGATTGAACTTCTTTGTGTTGTAATCATACAACTTCGCTGTCACCTCTTCCAAACTTGCATTGAGAACAACTTCAGTTTGAAAACCGTACTTGTCTTTTAAAATGCTTTCAATGGTCTGACCATCATTCACAGGATTTACAAGGTCGTCCCAGTTTTCATAATTGTTAGTAGCGAAAATCAATGCATAGTCTTTTCTGTTCACATCCACAGCATCCGCAAGTTGATCTTTTCCCACTAAAACATTGCGGGTGCTGCTTACTTTGCCACCGCTTGTATTCTCCGCTACAAGCTTAATACTGTTGTCTCCATCCAGAAGTTTAAAGGGTTGCTTGATGGTGACATGCAACGCATCAACCTTAACTGGAATTTTTTTCTCACGACTCTCCCCACCATGGGTAATGATCAGCCTAACATCTCTAAGCGACACATCAGACTTTATAGTTGCTTCAAGCGTAATCGTTTCTTCACCACTCACAGAAGATTCTTCCCTTGGTGATGTCCAAACAATCTCTGGCAATGTGGTGGCTGGCACGGTCAGTGTATAATCCAGACTAATTGCATTGGTCTTGTTAGTAAAGCTCTGTGCTTGCAGAAAATGACCAACAAACAAGAGAAGGATGGGGGTAAGTGTTTTCATTTATTAGGAATTTTGGGCCTTTCGTGGTTTCAATTTCGTTCTGCAGGTTCCCCTGGTGGTTCGTCAATATTCTCCGGAGCAGGTGGGCCAATTATTAATGGAATTGATGCACCAATTAAGGCGAACACCACAATCTTTGCACCAAGTGATATTTTGCGTTTCACTCCAAAACTATTCGTCTTCATCACCTGGTCTTTATTTTTTGAATCGGATACAAGGAAGTAATATCCACTTCCTGGTTTCACCGAAGTAGGCAGAACCATATCATAACTGCCTGAGTTGGCAACATTGGGAATAACATCGATGTACTCCTCCCCTTTGTACAAGGTGAAGTTCAATATGTTCTGCCGTGTGCCGCCCGCCCATGTCAATGTCTTTGCCTTTCCTCTTTTAAACACCTGGCCGTCCTGGAAGCCTTCAAATTTTACAAAAGGAATATAAACGCGACCACGCACCTCAAGTTCAATGTCTCCATGAAAAGTTGGGCCTAGTTCTTCCTTTGAGCTCCACACGATTTTCTTGTTGGCGCCTGGTCTTACCTCAAGCCCAGCATCCCCCTTTACTTTTTGAATGGGCGCCAGATAACTATCCCTGGAGGTGAACACATTTATGGTATAAGTCCTGTTCTTAACGGTGTCTATCAAATCGTAATGAAGGATAACACTTTCACTAGTAAGCTCAATTTTCTTAATTGAAAATTCCTGGGCAGTAGCTGTTAGTGTGCTTGCCCAAAAGATAAATAGTACAATAGGCTTCAAGCTAGTTCCGTGCCATTTAAAGCTAGTAGCTAACTTGCTGCCAGCAGCCTTCACCCAATAAAAGTCTTTTCTCATATCCCTATTGTTTTAACAATCGTTTTATTGATGACAATATTCCTTTGTCGCCCCGTAGCTGATAGAAGTACATGCCACTTTCAACTGCATCGCCTTGTTCATTTCCTCCGTTCCAATCAAGGTTATGGATGCCAGCTTTAACCTCTGCTTTGCTTATTGATTTTACTTTTCTTCCGAGCATGTCATAAACAACAACTTCTACGTTTGACTGATCTTGCTCTAACATGAATGGAATTGTGACGGCCGCATTAAATGGATTGGGGTAGGCATTTCCCAGAAGTGTAATTCCAGGAAGTAGTTCTCCTTCCTTACTGTATAATATTTTAAATTGTCTTCCCTCTGTCCAGGAGAAACGATAAATATTTGTCGTTTTCATATCCACCAATGTCTGGGATCGCAAGTCAAGCAAAGCCAATTTGGAGTGACTATCGAAAAGTGCCTTTTGATCCCAGGTAATGGTTGCTTCACTTCCCTTTTGATTGGAAGAAACTGTGAAGAGCCAACTACTTGTATTAGTCGTTGGCACAACATCAGAAGAAAAATTGTGTGCAAAGAATTCTTCATGATAGGTATCCATCTCCAGGTAGTCGATGAAGCGAGGAATGGTGATCTCATCAAATTTATCTTTAGAAGTCCTAGCTTCAGGATGCATACCTATGCTGCTAACTTGTAGAAGTCCATTAAAACTCAACTGGATAGGCATTCGCCAAGTTGGTTCATCAATAGTTGGCATTAAGTCTTGGCTATTTGTTCGACCAGGAGCTGACGTCTTGGCTGAAAGCGGAAAATTGATGACTCCACCTTTATCACTAAAAACAAATGCACCTTTAAATTTCGCCAACACATCCTTTTTCACATAGTTTGATTCCTCGAACAACCAAAGTGAATTTAAACCAGCTGCCTGGTTGGCATCTTTAATTGTCTTCCAGTCGATATTAAAAGGGTATGGGTTTCCAATTTGATTCCAGCCTGCTTCAACAGTAAGTTGGAACGGAGTGGTTTGGTTGGCTTTAGCTAATTCACCAGCGCCAGGCTTAATATCAATTTTTTCTTTAGTGTTGAACCAATACCCTTGTCCAATTTCGAGTGTTGTAATGTTATCCGGGTACTCAATATATTTCCCTCCCTGAAAATGAAATAATCTCCATTGCGTTTTGTCTGGCGCACCTAGCTCATCAAAAATACCTGAGATATTTTTATCTGTCAGCACATAAGGCAGTGAGAACATTTCGTACGTGGCACTCGTGCCGCCAAAGTTTGATGTAAAGGGAATAGCTTCAATCGCGGCAGCACTTTTGGATTTATATACAAATGAATTACCACTACTCTTCACCAAAGTGCCTGCCTGATCCGTTGCCTCAAAATAAAACTCAAGCCCCAGATCATCGAGCATAGACTCTGTGATTGTGGCTTCCACGTTGTCGTTGCCTTTGTCGGTTGTGGAAATACTCGTATACGTGTTGCCCATTATTGGACGATACTTCAATACGACTACGCGAGTTCCAACTCCGCCTGAAACATTGGCCGACAGTGCCCTTTGGCCGAACCCAACAGGCACTGTTATATCCGAAGGGTTAGTATTTATCCGTAAGGCATTTGCAAGAGCAACATCCAAAGTCCGTGCTGCTATACTAGTGGAATTAGCTGAAAGCCCGCTTGCATTTTTGCCTTTCACGCGATACTGATAATCGGTACTTGGTAACAAGTTGTTTATACGAACCGTTGTTGCACTTATCAATGGAAGACTCTGAAGAATGGTAGCAAAATCATCTTTCGATACCTCAACCTCGTAGGTAACTGTTCCGGTTCCACTAACAGCATCCCAATTGGCATCAAAGGTTGTGGTGGTGTTATTGGAAGACGGTTTGGCAACTGGTGCGTCAGGTAACGTAAGCACGGAAGCTGCCAAGGGGGATATTGCACGATAATTGACACTGGTACCAGCACCATTGAAGGCAAAGACTGAATAGAAGTAAGTGGAATTAGAAAGTAAGGACTCACCAAAAGTTGAAGCATTTGAAAAGTAAGTTACCGTACTTGAACCTAACAAACTTCCTATCGCATAGGAAACACCATCAACAGGAATTTCTGTAGGAGATGTTCCTTGTTTTCTTAAAACAAGATATCCTGAAGCTGATGTTGGTGTGAACGAAACAGAATATAAGCCTGCTGTGGCTGAAGCGAATTTGAGTAAAGTCGGTTGCGATGTTGGCTCCACCGCCAGCGTACTTTTATTTCCTTGCAGGGGTCCTGTAATCAGGTAATTAATAGATGCCCCCGCTCCGTTATAAGAATAAATGCTATAAAAATAATTGGCTTCATTACTTAAACTGATCTCAGAAAATGAAGTGCTTCCAACATTCACAACAGTGCTTGACCCTATGCTACTACCGACAGTATATACGATACCATCCAAAGGAACATCGATTGGAGCTGAACCTACTTTCCGGAGAACTAAATAACCTGTAGGTGAGCCCAATGCCAGAACAAATGACACATCAAGTGAGTTGATAGTAACATTTGAAAATGTTAGTGCAGTTGGTTGGGCAGTGGGATCTGCGACAAGTGTATTTGCAGAAGTAGCATTTGAGCTTGGTGATACGCCTGTG
>JAYVBN010000471.1:0-13385 GCA_043750455.1 Bacteroidia bacterium
GACACGACAGCATAACCCTGGCTTGCGAGATATTGGTTGAACGCATAGCAATTAATATAGTAATCACTGTAGTGAAAGCCCAACAACATTTGCCGCTTCGGTCCTCCGTGCATGTACACAACTCCTGGTCGCTTACCAGTGATTGATCGGTTAATAAATAGCTGACCATGTAAAGCCGTTCCATCTGCAGCCTTGAAAATCACCTGCTCCGGCTTTACGAATACTGTTGGTGAGAAAATCAGAAGCTTTTGTGGGTATACCTGTGCAACCGAACTTTTTGTTTCATCTATCCTTACCAATGCCTTAGAGGAATGACTTGTTGATTTAAAAGCATACAAATCTTTGCCTGCAAAAGAGGGATACATCTCAATCCCTTCTCCAGTTGTTACAGCAACAGGGTTGGCACTATTGACATTGGATTTCCAAATATGTCTTCGATTAATGTCATTAAGATTTCCATCGAAATAAATGAATTGCCCCGTTGGATCAGAAACAAAATTCTCTACCTCGCCATCACCAGGTGTAATATCTTTTATATCACTTCCATCTTGATTCATAGAGAAGATATGATTCCAGCCAGTATGCTCAGAATAAAATAAAATCCGGTTTGCGGTAGTCCAAGCCAGTGGTGTTAATGGATACGTTTGAGAAAATCCCCCATCGTCAGCTGGTGATTTCCATACAATCGTCCCCCTGCCTGTTTCTGCATCAGCAACAACAACCGAAAATTTATGTCCACCAGTTACATCAGAAAGCTCATTTAGTTTTGACCCTGGTGTTCGTATAAAGGCAATGTTTTTTCCATCGGGTGACCAAGCTGGCAAAATATCATTCGTGACATCGGGTGCTATCCAACGGATGGTTTTTTTAACCAGATGATATACTCCAATAAAGCTATGATCACCTCTGTCGCTTGTAAACAATACTTCCTGTGCATTAGGTGAGAATTTTGGATTACTGTTGATTCCTCTTGCTACAAAAAGCAGTTTTGGAACAGCATTGATGTCCATTGGCGATTCATAAATCTGTCCGCCTTTAGCAAATAAGAATCGTATTCCATCCTTAAAAATAAGAGGATTATTTCCTTGGGTAATCTTTGAAGGCGGGGTCTTAGACAAAAGTTCTTTATAATAAATAGCCATCTCTGTACCTTCTGAAAGGCTTGATGGATTAGGACTTTGTCCATTTCTATTGGCAGCACCTCCCCTGACAAAGAGAAGCTTTGTTCCATTAGGTGTAAATGCCAGTTGAGATATTTCCTGTCCGTCATCTTGCTGGTAATCGGTAAGATACCGTGGTACATCAAAACCTGTTTTAACAATTATGTTTCTCTTGCCATGATCATTGATCACCCATGCAATATTCTTTCCATCAGCAGATGTAGCGAATCCTGATTCTATGGGATGGCTGAGGAATTGTTCAAGATCGGTTTGGGAGTAGGCACTTGCTACAAATAGCAGAAGAACTATGGTGATCAACTGTTTCATATAATTATCAAGTTAGTAAAAGTGATAAAATAAAGAACCCGAACATTTTCAATGCCCGGGCTAATTTAAGATTACTAAACAAATGTTTATGCTTTCTTTTTCTTAACGGCAGGACGATCTTTTTTTACAACTTTTTTAGGAGCCTTCTTAACCGCCTTCACTTGAGTTACGGCAGGTAAAGCCGCTGAAGCGGGCACTTTCCTTATGGCCTTCCTAGCAGGCTTGCCTTTGGCAACTGGCTCTTCTTTCTTTTTCGCTCCGCCAAAGCGACCAAATCTTCCTCTTTTTTCTGGCGCATTCTCTGCAAGTGTTACACACTCTTCTAACGTTAATTCTGCCGGCTCCTTTCCTTTCGGGATTTTTACATTTTTCTTACCAGCTTTAATATAAGGTCCGAAACGACCATTTAATACCTGAATGTCAGCATTTTCCGGAAAGGCTTTAATCAATCTATTTGCATCTAATACTCTCTTGCCTTCAATCAACTCCACTGCACGCCCCGGAGAAACCGCATATGGATCTTCCTCTTTGGGAATAGAAATAAATTTTTTATCGTGCAAAACGTAAGGGCCAAAGCGACCTATATTAATGACCACAGGTTTTTCTTCAAACAAGCCCATGTCGCGCGGCATCTTCATAAGCTCAAGCGCATCTGCTAGTGTGATATTTTCAATAAACTGCCCTTGGCGCATGCTGGCGAATTTTGGTTTCTCTCCACCATTGTCATCCGGGTTTTCGCCTAACTGAATATACGCTCCATACTTTCCAAGCTTGGCATATACATTCTTTCCCGACTTAGGATCAACGCCAAGTTCTTTGTTTTTATTCTGAACAGATGAGCGTTCGACCAATTCGGTTTTCGTAACAATTTTATGAAACGGGGTGTAGAACTGCTCAATCATTTTCTGCCACTTCAACTTACCGTTGGCAATCTCATCAAACTCGCGTTCAATCTCAGCAGTAAACGAGTAGTTAGTGATGTCTGGAAAATGATCGACTAGAAAATCATTGACAATCATAGCAATGTTAGTAGGAAATAGTTTTGCTTTTTCGGCACCGGTTATTTCGCGTTCCTCTTTCGTGGCAATACTATTTTCCTTTAGTGAAAGAACTTTATATCTACGCTCAACTCCCTCCCTATTTTCTTTCAGCACATAACCTCTTTTCTGAACAGTAGAAATAGTTGGTGCATACGTAGAGGGTCGGCCAATGCCAAGCTCTTCAAGTTTTTTAACAAGACCAGCCTCTGCATATCGTGCCGGATGACGAGTAAAAGATTGAGTGGCAGTCAATTCGTTTAATGATAGATCTTGACCGATGGACAGTGGTGGTAGCACCTTACTATTCTCTTCATCACCCTCGTCCTCATCGCGCGATTCCAGATACACTTTAAGAAAACCCTCAAACTTCACTACCTCACCAGAAGCCGTAAGTGTTTTTTCACTTGTTGAAATATTTATCGTTGCATTGGTACGCTCCAGTTCTGCATCTGCCATTTGTGATGCAATGGCACGCTTCCATATTAATTCATATAACCGCTGCGCATTTCTATCTGCACCAGCTTCCATAACTGAAAAATCGGTCGGGCGAATAGCTTCGTGAGCTTCCTGGGCATTTGATGACTTCGTTTTATACTTCCTGATTTGCACAAATTCTTTTCCGTATGCTGAAGTGATCTGATTAACAGCTCCACTCACGGCTTCATTTGACAGGTTAACCGAATCAGTACGCATATAGGATATCTTACCCGCTTCATACAGCTTTTGAGCAACCATCATCGTTTGAGAAACAGAGAAGCTCAACTTTCTTCCTGCTTCTTGCTGCAAGGTTGAAGTGGTAAAAGGTGCTGCCGGAGATTTCTTGGCTGGCTTCTTTTGTAAATCACCTATGGTAAACTTTGCGCCTTTGCAAGATTCTAAAAATTTAAGAGCTTCTTCTTCTGAACTGAATTTCTCAGGGAGTTCAGCAACCAATTGCTTACCCTTTTCAAGATCAAATACTGCGGAAATTTTATAGGATGACTTGGCTTCAAATTTCTCTATCTCGCGCTCACGTTCAACAATAAGACGAACTGCAACAGATTGTACGCGTCCCGCTGAAAGCCCTGTTGATATTTTTTTCCAAAGGATTGGAGAAAGCTCAAAACCAACCAATCGGTCTAACACTCTTCTCGCTTGCTGTGCATCCACCAAATCAATATCAATACCCCTAGGATTCTGAATCGCGTTTTGGATGGCATTCTTGGTAATCTCAGTAAAGACAATTCTTCTCGTCTTTTTATCATTCAGTTTTAAAACTTCCTTTAGATGCCATGATATAGCTTCACCCTCACGGTCTTCGTCACTTGCCAGGTA
Source organism: Bacteroidia bacterium (assembly GCA_043750455.1). Classification (GTDB taxonomy): domain Bacteria; phylum Bacteroidota; class Bacteroidia; order Cytophagales; family Cyclobacteriaceae; genus ELB16-189. Next base: position 3,842 of record JAYVBN010000471.1, read on the forward strand.
AACCATTTCGGCTTCATCTGCGAGTTCTTTTAGTTTCTTTATTATGTCCTTCTTATCAGGCGATACTTCGTACGTGGGCTTGAATCCATTTTCTACATCTATTGCACCATTTCCTTTCGCCAAATCACGTATGTGACCCATGCTGGAAGATACTTTGTAATCCTTCCCCAGATAGCCTTCGATGGTCTTTGCTTTCGCAGGCGACTCCACTATAACTAAGTTCTTTGACATGCTCTAAATTTACTTTGAAAGGGTTCAAAGATCAGTAATTTTTTAAAAAGTCAAACTCAAGTGATAATATTGACGGTGAATTGACGCTCAACACTGTCAAATAAATTCCTCTTGAATGCCACGCTATTTGTATTTACTCCGACACGCTCAAAGTGCTGATAAACAGATCGGTCAGACCGATAAAGAGCGTGCGTTAACTCCTATTGGTTTGAAGGAAGCAAGAGCTGTTGGATTTTTTTTTAAAGAAAAATCACTAATTCTCGAATTAATCATCACAAGTTCAGCCCTTCGAGCTAAAACAACTTCGCAGACAGTGGCAGAGATTTTAAACTATGATCTAGAAAAAATGGTGGTCGAAGATTGCTTATACGAAGCCACACTATCGACCTTTTCTCAAATTTTATCTAAGATTGATTATCAGATTAACAGTGTTTTAATAGTTGGCCATAATCCTGTTCTTACGTTTTTCGCAGACTCTATTACTAATCAACAAAATAGTTTTCGTCCGGCAGAGGTGCTTGTCCTAAAATCTCAAGCAACCACGTGGAAAGATTTTCACAAAGGAAATACAGAATTGTTAGCGAAATTTCATCCTATCGTATGAACAGCAAAGAAGATTTGATCAACACTTTTGACCCCAATGGATTAGGAATAAAAGGTAATTTGTTCGGACTCCCTTTTACTCCGGAAACTTCTGACTTGATCATCATACCAGTTCCCTGGGAGGTGACCGTATCCTATCATGATGGAACAGCACTTGGCCCGAAAGCAATTTTAGAAGCCTCTTCTCAAATTGATTTATACTTTAAAGGAATTATCGATGCCTGGAAGTTGGGTATTACCATGCTCCCTTTTCCCGAAGATCTTTATCAGGAAAATAGAAATCTGAGAAGCCTGTCTCTTCAGCACATAGCTTCTTTAAGAACAACGTCAGCAGCGGATGATTCTAATAAAATAATCCCCTCCAAAATAAATGAAGCCTGCGAAAGCCTGAATGTTTACGTGCGTAACACTGCTGCAAAATATTTGAACGATGGGAAAATGGTGGGGCTACTTGGCGGAGACCACAGCACACCGCTTGGATTTCTTCGTGCGCTGAGTGAAAGACATGACCGGTTTGGAATATTACAGATCGATGCACATGCTGATCTGCGCAAAGCATACGAAGGGTTTACCTACTCTCATGCGTCCATTATGTTCAGTGCGCTAAAGCTTCCTTCTGTACAAAGGTTAGTGCAAGTTGGTATTCGCGATTATTGTGATGAAGAGGTTAGTGTGATCAACCGCGCAATGGGTCGAGTTGTTACGTTCTTTGATGAGGACATCAAGACCCAAATGTATTCAGGTAAAACCTGGGAAGAAATCTGTCATGAAATTATAAATACGCTTCCACAAAATGTTTACATCAGCTTTGACATTGATGGGCTCGATCCAAAGCTTTGCCCAAGCACGGGCACTCCCGTTCCAGGAGGATTTGAGTTTAGCCAAATAACTTATCTTATAAAACAAATTGCCCTTTCAGGGAAACGGATAATTGGTTTCGATTTAAACGAAGTTGCCCCCGGCTCAACGGATTGGGATGCAAACGTAGGGGCAAGAATACTTTATCAACTCTGTAATTGGATGGCGGTAAGTCAGGGGAAGTTGAAAACAGTTTGAAAGTTTCAAGTCTATAGTTGTTAGTTCCTGATTCCGAAACTAGAAACTTATAGACTTTGAATGTGAATCGAATTTCCTTTTATTGCGAACCTAACAAGTCTAACCTATGAGTAAACTGATTAGTGATATTGCTACTGGTGTTTGGACACCCATCCTGTTTTTATTGATACTAGGTGGGCTTTTCTTCTTCTTCTACTCTCGGTTTATCCATTACCGTTATTTTCTTCATGGCTTCGCTATCCTGAAAGGAAAATTTCATAATCCGAACGATCCAGGTCAAATCAGTCCCTACGAAGCGCTGTCTACAGCACTCGCCTCTACTGTTGGCATGGGCAACATTGCGGGTGTAGCTGCAGCAATTAGTCTGGGCGGACCAGGCGCATTATTCTGGATGTGGGTAACTGCGTTTGTAGGAATGTCCACCAATTTTTTTACAAGCACGCTTTCTGTAATGTTCAGAGGCAAAGACTCACAGGGTGAAATACAAGGCGGCCCTATGTACGTCATTCGGGAAGCATTAGGCAAGGCATGGCAACCGCTAGCCGTTTTATTTTGCCTTTGCGCCATGATTGGATGTCTCCCCATCTTTCAGGCGAACCAACTCACCCAAGTAATCATCGATATCAGCATTACTGATCCGGACGTTAAAGCCATGTCTTTTCAGCTCCTTGGCTTTGAGGTTAATGTCATGAAATTTACAATCGGAGTAATCCTGACCATCATCTCTGGTTTCGTAATTATTGGAGGCATTCAACGGATCGGAGTTTGGGCTGGCAAGATGGTTCCCCTTATGATCATCATTTATTTCTTTTCAGTGCTTGCCATACTTGTTATTCATTTCGATAAGGTTCCTCATTATTTTTTATTGATCATAACTGATGCATTCCGGGCTGACTATTACAACTATACTTGCAATCCGGCTATGGGTGGAGTGCTTGGTGGATTGATTGTGCTTGGTGTGCGCAGGGCATCTTTCTCTAATGAGGCAGGAATTGGTACTGCACCAATGGCATTGGGAGCTTCCCAAAGCTCTGAGCCCATCCGCGAGGGTTTAGTTTCAATGCTTAGTCCCGCTATCGATACTTTATTAGTATGCTCACTTACAGGTTTGGCGATATTAGTAACTGGCGTTTGGCAAGATCCTATTATCGGTTGTTCACCGCAAGGTGCTACTCTTACTGCGAAAGCTTTTAATAGTTCCATGCCTGGCATTGGCAATTATCTGTTGCTGATCTGTGCCTTCTTTTTTGCCATCACCTCATTGTTCTCCTACAGCTATTATGGTAACAAAGCCCTATCCTTTTTGATTGGCGTGAAGCGAGCTAAATATTACGATTATTTTTATTTGTCAACTATCGTCTTAGGCGCCATTCTATCGATGCGAGATGTTATGAATATTATTGACATTGCATACGCATTGATGGCGTTACCTACGATGTTATCTGGATTTGTCCTTGCACCAAAAGTATTAGCGGAAGCAAAATCCTATTTTAGCAGGATGAAGGCTGAGGGGAAGCTCTAACGAGACATTTAAAGTTCAAGATTCAAAATCCGGGCAATTGAAATTTTGAACTTTGAATCAACCATCAAGTTATTGGCAATGTAGATTTTTCATTAGAAATCGGATAGTCAAAAAGACCTTGTTCTTTGATTGCTTCTGCAACTTTGTGGGGCACAAATTTTTCCCATCCAGGTTCGCCTTTTCGAATCATGGCCAGCACGTTGTCTGAAATAATGTTAAGATTATGCGTGTTGGCATCGTGAATATCTTCCAACTTGTTATTGTCCATTACAAATCGAAAAAGACTTTTCAGGTTATCTGGTAAAGTACTTTCGAAATCCTTAAGTGTAAAAAGTGAGTTATCGCTTCTTAAGGCCGGATAGATGTATAGTTTAACATTTGAGCCAAAAAGCGATGCAAAGCACTCGAGTATTCCACCACGAATATTCTCATACGTTTTTTCTTCAAATATCTTCTGAAGTGCATAGATCCCAAGTATAAGACCAATCTTCTTTCCCTTAGTAATCTTGGACAAATAATCTACTAGACGATAGTACTCAAAGTAATTTGAGATCATTACATTTTGCCCTAGTGAGCATATAATATCTACCCGATGAAGATAATCGCGTTCGTCTATCTTGCCATCGGGACTAAGATCATTCAGCGTAAGCTCCGTTATCACCATCATTTTTGTACGGTCAACATCGGGTTCACTTCTGAACCTTCTACGTGACGTAAGCAGCATATCGGCATTAACATGAGTAACGGGGCGAAAGCGACCTCGGAGGACTAATACATTCTTTTTATAAAGTGCTTCGGATGGTTGCATCACATTTCCATCTGCTCCGAACATGGCAGCTTTCGTAAGGCCATTCTTGACAAGCTTTAATGCCATTAATCGATTATCTACATGTTTGAAATCGGGTCCATCCAGCCGGAACATATCAATTTCAATCCTTCGTGTTGTTAATCCATCCAACATTGAAACGATCATCTGTTCCAGATCGCGCATGAACATACAAGCGTAGATCATGTTTACGCCAACAATACCTAATGACAATTGCTGTTGAAGTGGATCTGTATCATGCATTTTCACATGGATCACACAATCATTTGATGGGCCTTCCGGTGTGAGCTGAAACCTCAAGCCAATCCATCCATGTCCCTGGTTAGTTCTTTCAAAATTCAGCACTTCAACGGTATCCGCGAAAGCGAAGAAGCGGGTATCTTTTAATCTATGTGGAAGCCTTTCAGGCAACAGAATAAATTCATGATTGAGCATCCTTATCAACCGGTCTTCACACACATATCGGTCTCCCTGCCCATAAATGGCATCGCTAAATTTCATGTCATATGCAGACATGGTCTTGGCAATGGTGCCGGAAGCACCACCTACCTTGAAAAAATTGGCCGCTACTTCCTGCCCCGCTCCTATTTCAGCGAATGAACCGTAGATGGCTTTACTAAGATTAATGCGTAACGCCTTCTCTTGAGTTGTCAACTTTTTAACTTCTTCTTCCATTCTAAATCAACATTAAAAGAATTACACCTCAATTTTAAAACAATTTACGGTAGAATGTTCAAAGTTTAGAGTTTAAAGTTCAAAGCTATGGACAATGAAACAGAATTTTGCAGAGCGTAAATAGCATATCGTAATTGCGGTACCTTCTCTCTAATGTTGAATCTGTTTTTGATAATTTTAGTTTAAGGTCTATTTTGCCTCCCTAAACCAAAACTAAATGTCAAACCGCGGTAGTTTTTCAGGCAGGATCGGATTCATTTTAGCTGCGGCAGGCTCAGCTGTTGGCCTGGGCAACATTTGGCGCTTCCCCTACCTTGCGGGACAAAACGGTGGAGCAATATTTCTTGTTGTTTACCTGCTTTGCATTCTTCTTTTATGCTACCCGGTGATGGTTGGTGAAATTGCTATTGGCCGCGCGGCAGGCACTGATGCCTACGGCTCTTACTCTAAATTTGGTGGGAAGAGATGGGGCATGCTTGGATTGTTTGGCATCATGGCTGGAATCTGGATCTTATCTTTTTACAATGTGGTAGCTGGATGGGCTTTTGGGTACTTTCTGCACATTTCGTTTGGAGACTTGCTAAATGAACAAGACTTCGGAAGTTTCTTCGGAGCATTTGTAAATGATATTCTGAACTTCAGCAGTGTAAGCGGACTGGCCAGTTCAAACTTTCTCTTTTCTCTTATCTTCATGGCTATGACTGCGCTTATCGTTTCGCGTGGTATTCAGAAAGGTATTGAGTTGGCCAACAGAATCATGATGCCCGCACTTTATATTATTTTGATAGGCATCATCTTGTATGCCCTTACATTACCCAATGCCATGTCGGGTGTGAAGTTCTATCTGATCCCTGACTTTGGAGAGTTGAGACTGCAAACCTTCTTTGATGGATTAAAGCAAGCCTTCTTTTCTCTTTCATTGGGTATGGGAACGTTGATGACATATGGTTCTTATTTGAGCAAGAAAGAAAACATTCCATCGTCAGCAGCTATCATTGCAACAGCAGATACTTCGGTGGCTTTCCTTGCGGGATTGATGGTATTTCCTTTGGTACATTTCCTTCAATATAAATTACATGTGGACAGCGTAGCCACTGCTGGCCCTCCACTAATCTTTATTGTTCTTCCACAAATATTTCATGAGATGGGTTCTGTGCTGGGACGCATTGTTGGCGGATCATTTTTTCTATTAGTTTGCTTTGCTGCGCTTACATCAACGATATCACTTATTGAAGTTCCTGTAGCGTATCTGGTAGATACAAAGAAAATGAAGCGAAGCAGAGTGGTGTGGCTAATGGCTCTGATCATTTTTATAGTAGGTCTTCCGAGTATGATGAGCCAGGGTATGATTCCTGCATTTAATAAATTATTATTTTACCGCGGTCAGGACTTTCTAACCTTTGTGGCAGACATGTGCGACATAAGTTTAACTGTTGGCGGTTGCCTTATGTGTGTTTTTATTTCGCGCAAGTGGGGTATTGACAATATGGATAAAGAACTGGCTCAGGGAAATGATTCCTTCATGACTTCTGCCTGGAGAAAATACCTTCACTTTACCATTCGATGGGTGTGCCCTATACTGCTTGGCGTGATGTCGATCCTTATCATCATCGAAAAATTCATTGGGCTAGAGAATATTTTTTAGGCAGACTTGGGCATCGGGCGTAATAAATTAAACACATCGCCTAATGCCTAAGCCCCAATGCCTAAGTCCTAATCAACCCACTCCGCTACAAAAAGGTTTGTATTTCTGGTGCCTCCGTTATTTCGGTTAGATGAAAAAATAAGTTTCTTCCTGTCAGGCGAAAACATTGGGAAAGAATCAAACACTTTATCGTATGTAACTTGTTCAAGTCCAGAGCCATCGTCATTCATCATGAAAATATTAAACTCAAATCCGCGTGTGCCTTTGTGATTTGAACTAAAAAGAATCTTTTTTCCGGCAGGGTGATAAAAAGGCGCCCAGTTAGCTTTGCCAAGTTGAGTGATTTGCTTTAGATCCGATCCATCAATATTGCAGGTGAAGATTTCCATCTCTGTTGGTGCGACTAATCCTTGTTTTAAATAATCTAAATACTCTTTCCTCTTCTCTTCTGATGTAAACCTGGAAGCGCGGAATACAAGTTTCTTTCCATCAGGAGAAAAGAAGGCGCCACCATCATATCCCAATTCATTGGTTATTTGCTTTACATTCTTGCCATTGACATCCATCGTGTACAAATCAAGATCACCATTGCGTGTTGAAGTAAATACAATCTTATCTCCTTTTGGGGAAACAGTTGCTTCTGCATCGTAGCCAGGTGTGTTGGTGAGTTGCTTTACAATTTTACCATTCATATCCGAAATAAAAATGTCATACGAATCATAAACTGGCCAGAGATACTTTCCTCCTGGCTTGCGCTCAGGATCTTTCGGGCAATCAGTGCCGCCTAAATGAGTGGAAGCATAAAGAATTTGTTTGTTTCCTCTCAAGAAGAATGAGCAAGTAGTTCGGCCTAGTCCTGTGCTGATGAGTTGTGGCTTCGTTCCGGATTTTAAATCCATTCCTTCAATGGGCATATAAAAAATCTGGTCGCACTTTAATCCCCAAGCAGGGTTGTTAGATTGAAAAGTAACCATCTTACTATCAAAACTCCAATAGGCTTCGGCATTGTCGCCACCGAAGGTGAGCTGACGCATGTTATTCAAATGTTTTTCTTCAGGATATTTTACCGAGTCAACAGTAATTACTTTTTGATTAGTTATAATCGTAGTCTGATCAAACGAGCACAGCAGTGCCATCAAACAAATCAGGCCCAGAATGGAAATCTTCATCATAGTTTAATAAATTTTGCGCGAAGGTAAAGCAGGATTAACATTGATAATACCCTTGAAGGAAGTATAAATACACTAAGCCGCTTTCACAGATTCTTCCTCTTTCAATATTCGCCTGATTATCTTACCCACATTAGATTTAGGAAGCTCCGTTCTGAAGACAAAGTATTTTGGGACTTTATAATTCGTCATATTTTTATGACAAAAGTCTTTCAACTCTTCTTCCGTGAGGCTCTGGTCCCGTTTAACAATAAAAGCCTTGATTACTTCACCCGATTTTTCGTCTGGTACTCCTATCGCAGCAACTTCCAATACTTTAGGATGACCGGCTAGCACATTCTCGATCTCATTTGGAAAAACGTTGAAGCCTGAAACTTTGATCATATCTTTTTTTCGATCCACAATCTTGAAAAAACCATCGGCATCCATAATGCCAATATCACCAGTGCGGAACCAATCGTTGTTAAAAAAGACACCGGCATTATCTTTCTGCCAATAGCCACTCATTACTTGTGGACCTCGCGCGCAGATTTCGCCTCTTTCGCCTAGCTCAACTTCTTTTCCATCATCATCCAAAATAATAACCTCCGTGCTGGGTACGGGTATACCAATTGTTCCTAATCGATGCGTTCCATCCAGAGGATTGCAACACAATACGGGAGAAGTCTCGCTTAATCCATAACCCTCCACTAATGCGGTACCTGTTACTTCTTGCCATTTTTTTGCTACAATGTCTTGCACGGCCATACCACCTCCAACAGCTCCCTTCAGAAAAGAAAAATCTAGCGTTTTAAAACTGGGACTGTTCAACAGCCCATTGAAAAGCGTATTAACGCCAGTGATAATCGTGAACTTATGTTTCTTCAATTCTTTGCAGAAGCCTGGGATATCTCTTGGGTTTGTAATCAACACATTTTTTACACCTGATGAATACATCAAAACCCCATTTACCGTTAATGCAAAAATATGATACATCGGTATTGCTGTAATCATGATGTCTTCGTTGTTAGCAGACATGAATGGCTTAAACCATTGCGTGATCATCATGTTATGCGCAATGATATTTCGGTGTGAAAGTTGTGCACCTTTTGAAATGCCTGTTGTTCCTCCGGTATATTGAAGAACTGCAACATCTTCTACCTTCACATCAGGCTTTACATATTTTAACGTAGCTCCTTTCTTTAAAACAGTTTTAAAACTGATTGCATTTGGAATGTGATAATCTGGAATCAACTTCTTAATCCTTTTCACCACAAAATCCGTAATAGTGCCCTTTAGGGTTCCCAGCATATCGCCCATTTGAGTAACAATGATGTGTTTGGCAGGTACTTTATCGAGTATAGTTTGAAGATTGTAAGCAAAGTTGGCAACGATAACAATGGCCGATACTCCTGCATCTTTAAACTGGTGCTCCATTTCTCGCGGAGTGTAAAGTGGGTTAGTATTCACCACGATCAATCCAGCTTTAAGAGAGCCAATAAAGGCAATTGGAAACTGCAAAAGGTTGGGCATTTGGATGGCTATGCGTTCTCCCTTCTTTAAACCCAGTTCAATCTGAAGATAAGCTGCAAAGTTTGTAGCATGGCGATCAACTTCAGCAAAAGTCAATTGGACACCCATGTTTTCAAAAGCGACTTTTTCACCGTGTTTCAAACTGGATTTTTCAAACAACTCGATTAGAGATTGGTGCTCCAAAGGACCAATTTCATGCGGTGTGCCATTTGGGTAATTTTTGAACCAGGGAAAGTCTTTCATAGGATAAAATCAAAATCCTAAATAGCCAAAAAAAAATCCCTTTAGCAATCGCTTGATATAAC
>JAYVBN010000472.1:0-2013 GCA_043750455.1 Bacteroidia bacterium
TCTTTCTTAAAGGTGTCTCCCTTTACACTATCGATGGGGGTGCCTAGCTTGATGGTTTTAAATCCATTCCGCCTCGCCAGTTCAGCAGTATCCTGCGCTTGGGTTGAGATTGAAACGGTAATGAGAAGTAGGAGGCTTATGAAACGCATGCGACTAATATTAAGATTTGGTCTCAAGGAACTGAATAGGAAAAGATACTCTCACGGTATCCCACATTAAAATGACTTCCGCTTTATCATTTTTTTGGTCGATGTTAATTGTAAAAGGCTCATAAATCACATCTTTTATCGATTGAGCTGGCACCTGAAAACGTAGAACATCCAATTTTGAGTTGTAATTGTATGACCCCCACAACCCCAGCTCGCTGTTGAGTATGATCGTCCAGTTATCTTTTTCTGGTATGGTAAACAAGGAATACGTTCCTGCTTTCAAAGGAGTGCCATTGACAATGATATCCTTAGTAACTGTAATTTCTGTAGCTTCATTAGCGCCTGTCCGCCAAACTTCACCATAATGTACAACCTTATCAAAAATTTCGCGACCTTTCTTTTGTGGCTGACTGTATACAATTTTGAAATACGTGTCTTTGTACCGCGAAGAGGCGATAGACAACGGACTTGTACGAGCTTTAATGGCTTCCTGCGAGAATGAATCGAATCCGTTAAAGAGAAAGAACAGGCAAATCAGTCTTATCATGAAGAATACTTTTGTAGCGAAGATATGAATTTTGTTTTCAATCTTGATTTTTTGGATGTTTACAAGGTCTTATTTCGATTCTACTACAAAAGAAAGCCATGACAGTTTCAAGACCAGAGTTTGACGATATCTATATGGAACTGGCGGTTAATCTTGCCAAACGTTCTCATTGTATCAAGCGTCATGTCGGTGCCGTACTCACCAAGGATACCAGGATTATCTCTATCGGTTATAATGGACCTCCATCCGGAACCCATAATTGTGATGAGGAATGGCCAGAAATTGGTTGTCCCCATGACTCCAAAGGAGGCTGTTCGTTGGCTATTCATGCAGAACAGAATGCAATATTATATGCCGTTAAGAATAAAACTTCTGTGGAGGGTGCAATTTTATATGTTACCCTCTCGCCCTGTTTGGCTTGCGCCAGGATAATATACAGCATGAAGATAAAACAGGTTATCTTTTTAAACTCATACGCGGAGTATAAAGGATTATCGAGTGATGAGGGAGTTGATTTCCTAAACCGCTTTGGCGTTGAGTGCACAAAGTATACCGGTACCCTCACCAATGTAACTCACATGAACTAAACTATCCCATCCTGTTAAAGGATGGAATAGTTATACTATATATCTGTTTAACGGCTTTTGAGCGCCTTCTCGACCTCATCAACTAATTTGGAAGTAACGCCTTTTGTTTTTTTTGCTTGTTCATTCTTAAAAATGCCAAAGGCCTTTTCTGCCATTTCAAAAAGTCCGGTTGGATTCTTATCATGGCGATAGCTACCCAAGCACCACTCGATGTCAGCTTGTAATTGAGGCTCCAGGTTTAATTTCTTAAGTTTAGTTAACACATCTTCTGCTACCATCTCAATATTAGATGTAGCTGGTTTTGGTTTCGTTTTTGCGGGAACTTTTTTAACCGGTGCTTTTTCAGCGCTTGGTTTAGCAGTTGATTTTGCCATTTGTATGGTTGTTTAATTTTAACAAAGTTACGTGCGTTGTAAGTTGATAAACAAGCACTTGCAGTTTAAAATCTACGCAACCGTTGACGACAACTAATGTGAAGAATTTTTCAGATGAGGATTAATTGCGGTTTAAGCAATGTTTAGGGCATTATAATCATAAGGTGATTGTATGGATTACCACAGATTTAAGTTGACGCTCATTTGAAATGAATAATTCCAATAGCATTTTTGATGAAGAACTTTTTCCGATGTCAACCAAAGAAAAAGGGAAGCGATCTAAGATCACTTCCCTTTGTGAAAGTATCAAGCTAAGCTTGATTACTTCTTCTTCTTAGCAGCCTTCTTTGCTTTCT
>JAYVBN010000473.1:0-13937 GCA_043750455.1 Bacteroidia bacterium
ATCCATGAATCCGCCTTTTTTCTTGCTCATTGTAGTAGAGTTTTAAGTTATTGCCAATTAGTTTTTAAATATAACGAGAGTTTTCAATTATTAAAATTCGGTTCCTGATGACCTGCCCAAATGCGTCATAGCACAACGGAATCCGAGGTAGGCACGTGAAGAATCTTTGTATTCAAAAGTCCTTGTTCCTGTCTCCAGGTAGTAAGCTACATCTTTCCAAGATCCACCCCTCACAACTTTCCTGGGTGCAATTTTGGCATTGAATTTTTTACTTTCTGGATCAGTTCTGGGGTCAATAAATTGCGGATTTAAATCCCAAACTGTTGGAACAGAGGCAGGATTAAAATCATCAAGACACCATTCCGACACGTTTCCAGATGTATCAAAAATTCCGTAGTCGTTCGGAAAGTAGGAATAAACTGGTGATGTGTAAGCGAATCCATCGTCAAAGAAGTTACCTCTACCTGGTTTAAAATTGGCAAGCATACACCCTTTTGAATTACGAATATAGGGGTTACCCCAAGGATATTTTGCCATGTCGCGACCTCCTCGTGCTGCATATTCCCACTCAGCCTCAGATGGCAGCCGGAATTCAGGCATCGGAAACTCTCCAACCGTTTTTCTGTAATCATTGAGATAAGCTGTTCTCCATTTTCCAAAGAAAGTAGCAGCATCCCAGTTGATTCCAACAACAGGATACATGTCATAGCCCGGATGCCAATAATAATAATCTTGAATTGGGTCGCCCATGTGGTGAGCAAAATCTCTCATCCAAGATGTTGTATCTGGATAATACTTCTGGCGGAACTCTTCAGCGCTAACAGTTGGAAAACCTTCAAGTGTTGCATTGTCGACCAGGAAAAAATTTGTGAACTGACGGTACTCATTATTGGTGATCTCAGAGTCATCCATATAAAATGGGCCAATAGTCACCTGTTTGTTAAAGTTGATCTGAGTGGATGCAGGATCTTCATCAGCCTGACCCATGTGGAAAGTACCGGCTGGAATAGGCACCATTCCATAAGGAAGGGTCATCACCCAACCTTCGCGGTTTGGCACGCCAACCAATTCTCCGGCATCACCATCTTTTTTGCCTCCGATACCAAGCAGACTACAGCTTGCAGAAATGATGAGCAACCCGAACAAAGCCACGTAACTTAAACTTTTTGCAGAGATCATTTTATCCATATTCAATATTTTTATGCACTTATCGTTCACTATTTACCCACCATTTCAGGTTGGAAAGTTATGCTTTAGACTTCGATTTCAAAAAAGTATTACAAATTCAGCAAAATCCCCAAATAAGCAAAATTATTTTCGGTTTAATGTCTGTATCTAGGAGTCCTGACCACTTTTTTTCCGCTACCAGGATTAACTGGCAATTCATAGGTAAGCATAAATTCATGTGAAGTCGGCTGCTTTGCCTGCCTATCCTTAATGATAATATCTAATCCATAACCCAGTTTCAAGGATTTATCCTTCAGTAAACTATAACCCAAGATTACAATGGCCGCCTCTGACTGACGAAACGATAAACCTCCCCACATAGTATCTTTATAATACGCTAAACCACCTAAATCAAAAGTGGTTTTGGTAAAATCCGACTTTACAAGACCTGTGAACTGAAACCGGAGATCAAAATTCAACTCATAAAAATATCCACCGGTAACATACAAATGGCTTTGCAATTCACTTCTCTGGCCTGTTCCAAAGTCAAAGGTTGATTTGATCAAATGATTGAAACTTACGCCTGCATAATATTTTTCCTTCCTAAAAAAAACGCCCATCGCAAGATCCGGCCTTACTTGTGAATCTTTACCTTCTTTAAGCAAAGGATCTCTCGTATCGGTTGGGGTATATTGGTCAAAGTCTATTGTTTGAGAATAGAGTCCGGCTCGTATGCCAAAGCTTAACTTGCTTTCTTTGATTCCCAGGTGATAGGCATAGGAAGCTTGTGCTTCGAGATTGTTTTGTGGTCCTAATTTATCGTTCAATATATAGGCACCAAAACCGCTGTTAATTTTAAAAAGTGGAGCCGTCATACTTACAATTTGTGTTATGGGTGCTCCGCCTCCACCCACCGTAGGTTGATAGCCAGTCCATTGGCTTCTGTGCATTGCTGTCAGCTTTGTTACTCCGTCAATACCTGCAAAGCCTGGATTATAATACAAAGTATTAAACATGTATTGAGTGAACTGAGGATCTTGCTGAGCATAGAGACCCAATGCTGGCACCATAAAAAGTGATATGATAACTACCTTTCTCAAAATTTTTTCAGCAAAAATGAATCTTAAATATACGGTAATTCATTTGACACTTTCAAAATGAATGTAATTAAAGTGCAATAAAATATAAGCCACTGTAAAAACGTACCAGTGAACTAGTTATTTTATTCCGTTTGCTCTCTTTATATAGAGTTCCAAAGCCCCTGTCATGGAGGGTGCATTAGGCAAGGGTGCTTCAATATCCAAAATGAGACCAGCATCATGAACGGCCTTGGATGTAGTTGGTCCAAAGGCTGCTAATCTGGTATTATTTTGCACAAAGTCAGGAAAATTAACCAGCAATGAGTTTATGCCCGAAGGGCTAAAAAAAGCCAGTATATCATAGTATACATTCTTAAGATCGGTAAGATTTGCTGCTACAGTATGGTAGATAATTGCCTCGGTAAAACTATACCCATTCTCTCTTAAAAAATCTGGAATATCATTCTTACGAATGTCCGAACATGGAAATAAGAATTTTTCGTTTTTATGCTTCTTAACTATTTCTAACAGATCACGAGTATCTTTTAAGCCTGTGAAAATCTTTCGTTTACGAATGACAATATATTTCTGAAGGTAATTCGAGGTCTGATCTGAAATACAAAAATATTTCATGTCGGCTGGCATCTCTATCTTAAGTTCCTGACAAATAATGAAAAAATGATCTACCGCATTACGGCTTGTGAAAATTATAGCCGTATGATTTAGAATATCAATTTTTTGTTTCCTGAACTCTTTAGCCGGAACGGGCTCAACTTGTATAAAAGGCCTAAAGTCTATCTTAAGATTATACTTTTCTCCTAATTTGAGGTAAGGAGAGTTCGGGTCAGTGGGTGCCTCCTGAGTAACCAGAATGCTTTTCACTTTGCGCATCCTGCCGTTAGCAGTTTCAGTCATATCAACACGGATCGGGTTCAACTTAATAAAATACGACCTTTAAAAGAATCACTAACGGAATTAATTCCGATGCGCAAAGGTAAAAAAATAAATGAAAAATACGGAAGGGTAACCGAGCCGTTAATTTTAAAAAAATAATAATCTCCCAAAAAATAAATATGGCTGCCATCAAATAAAAAAGGTTAAAGTACCAGGTTGGATCGATCACCTTATTCATAAAAAAGAATATCAAAAGGATTGTAATAATTGCAAATGTGAAAAAGAAAAGTCGAATGAAGTTAAAAAATTGCAAAGCTGCGATCTCTGTCGACTTATATAAATAGGAAAAGACCCCAATCAAAATCAACTTACCAAACAAGATGCCCAGAATGATGGTGCTCAACCATAGCCATTGATAAAAGCTTTCCATTAAAGAGTTCGCTTGAAAGAAAGTTGCTAAGCTTAATTCTACAGAAGCAAACTTGAAAATGACCATCAATTGAAGTGCTGCCAGTAAACTTGTAAATGTGTAGTAGAGAAGGTTGGCGCTCGAGGTTATTCGTAGCGCCATAATATTTTCCTCGTGCTCCTGCACGGAAAACAATCGGGTAAAGTTTAGGTAATCAAAAGTTAATTTTGGGTTGGTTCTAAAAAGGGCAACAAAGAAAATTAAGAGAAGGAGCGAAGCCAGTATTGAGAAATTGAGAAAATATTCTCCTTTTCTCTCTATGAGGTCGGCACTTTCAGCTTTGGCTTTTTTGAGTACCAGTTGGGTAGAAATTGGTACGTTTGGCCTTCGGACACTAACCTGCAATGGATTTGAATATAATGAAGACAGACTATCCAGATCATAAAGGATAACTCCCTTCTCTTGCGTGGCGATAAGTTTTCCATTAATGAAGACTGAAAATTTCTTTTCACTCTCAATTCGCAAAGAGGCTCCGCCAAATAAATTTGCGTCAATTAAAAAATAAATCGTAGGTGCATATTTTGATTGGTCATATTCAAGGTATTCGTTGTTGGACATTATTTTCCAATCCTGTTTCAAATCCTTTATAAACACACCCTCATATGGTTGAGCGCCCAACTTTTGAAAAAAAAGAAGAAGGCAGACAACAACAATTAATCTCATCCTGTTTTAAAAACCCAAAACTATCAATAAAATAACAAGTTAAAACAGGATCTGTATATCCCGACTAATTAAGATCAGGATTGCCTTACCTTTGTGTTCAATTCACTTACATGGCAGGAATTTATATTCACATACCTTTTTGTAAACAAGCCTGTCATTACTGCGATTTTCATTTCTCTACCAATCAACTGTTGACCCTCCAACTATGCGAAGCCATAGTGACAGAGTTGCAACTACAAAAAGATTATTTGAATGGTGAGGCGGTGAAGACCATTTACTTTGGTGGCGGCACGCCTTCACTTCTCACTAGTAAAGAGCTTGAAATTATTCTTACTGCCATTTCTAGACATTTTAATATTGATGCCCGGGCTGAAATTACACTAGAGGCAAATCCAGATGACCTTACAGCGGAAAAGCTTTTAGGCCTTATCCAAGTTGGCATCAACAGATTGAGTATCGGTATTCAGTCATTTGATCCCGAGGTTTTAAAATTTCTAAACCGGGCGCACGATGCCGAGTCTGCTTTGACATGTGTATCGTTGGCACGGGATGCAGGCTTTGATAATTTAAGTATCGATCTCATTTACTCCATACCGGGGCAGAGCAATGATGCCTGGAGAAAAAACCTGAATCAAGCGATCCAACTTTCACCCGAGCACATATCTTCCTATTCACTGAGTATTGAAGAAAAAACGACTTTTGGCCATTGGCAACGAACGGGCAAATTGAAAGCGACTGATGAAGAACTTGCCGCTCAACAATTTGAAATAGTGATGGAGGAATTAGAGTTGGCGGGGTATGAACATTACGAAATCTCTAACTTCTCAAAGCCCGGATTTCATTCGCGTCACAACAGCAGTTATTGGGAGCAGCAGTACTACTTAGGTGTTGGCCCCAGTGCTCATTCCTATAACGGCAACACGCGGCAGTTTAATGTTCTTAATAACCATCTTTATATTAAATCCTTAGCGGATCATAAAATTTCATTTGAACTTGAGATACTTACCGCGGCCAATAAAATTAATGAGTACATTTTTACTACCCTGCGCACCAGCCGTGGGTGCGACCTATTGAAGTTGAAACGTGAACACGGTTATGAGATTGAGACAATAAATCCAGGCTATCTAAATAAAATAATTAAAAATAAGCTCGCCACTGTAGAAAACGATATTATTAAGCTTACGCGATCAGGTAAGCTTTTGGCTGATAAAATTGCTTCCGATCTTTTTGCAGAAGAGATTCAAAATTGAGTTTATTGCGCAGCGTAATCCAGAAATGCTTATTTTGAACAGCTAATTAGTAGTATGAGTGAACAGGAAAAACGGGTGAATATGTTGCTGAAGGCTGTGATTTATTACTATCATGGTTTAGATGAGATGGAAAAAATTGACCTGGAAGAAACGGCTATGCGATTACATGCAGAAGAAGAATTAAAATGGGCACTGGAATTTGTAGACAAGGATTACATTACTGCCTTCGACCGTGCCCGGGTATACCTCAATGAAATTATTAGAGACTATGTTAAAGATAAACGAGTAGCGTTTATCAACATGGTATGGCAATCCAACAACCTGAAGGGCTACGTGACCGAAATGGAAGCTACCGCTATGCTAAAACTTGCCAAAGACTGGAATGTGGAAAAGGAGTTGATTGAGATGGTACTGAAGTAGTACTTAGCGCTTCTTCTCTGATCACAAACTCATCATATCCTTAAACTTGGCAGCCTGTCTTCTGCTTACCTCCACTTTATCACCACCTTTTAATTTCACCATCAGGCCTCCATTAAACCACGGCTCAATGGCTTCCACCCAGCTAAGATTTACAATGTGCTTGCGGCTGGCTCTAAAGAAAGAACGCTCATCCAATTTCTCGTCCAAAGCATTTAGTGATTTATGAATCATGGGACGATTGGTATCGAAATAAACTTTGATGTAATTGCCATCTGATTCAAATAGACGGATGTTGGCTAAACTTACAAACCAACAACGTTCGCCATCTTTTACAAATACCTGATCGCCTAAGCCCAGTTTGCTTTCGCGGGCGCGTCCTGCCTTTACTCGTTCTTTTTCCAATATCTTATGCACGGCCTCAGACAGGCGGTCGGCTGTAATGGGTTTAAGCAAATAATCTAGTGCATTTACCGCGAAACCCTTTAATGCAAATTCATCATAAGCTGTAGTGAAAACCACTAATGGTGCCGAATCCAACGACTCGAGCAACTGAAAGCCAGTTCGTCCAGGCATTTGTATATCCAGGAATAAAAGCTCAGGATTAAGCTCTTCAATCATTTTTTCTGCTTCATCAGCATTGGTTGCTTCGCCAACCACTTCGATTGATGGGTGTTCTTCCAACAGCTTCATCAACTCTTTCCGCGCCAGGCGCTCATCATCCACTATCAATGCTTTCATATCTTATATAAGTGAGGTATTATTATTTCTGTTAAAACAAAAGTATTGCTTTCAGTTAATATTCTAAAAGAAGCTTCATCGCCATAAATAAGTTTGAGGCGCTGTCGCGTATTTTCCAGCCCCATTCCTCCTGACGATTTCTTTACGCCATTCAGATGAAACTGTCCGCTGTTGCGAATATGGATTTTTAGGCGATCATGCTCTACTTTGGTTTTAATCTGGATTGTTCCTCCATCTTTAAGCTTAGATATACCGTGCTTAATTCCGTTTTCAACAAGCGTTTGGATCATTAGCGGAGGAACCATGAAATCTACTGATGCAGGGTCGATGTCAAGTTCTGTTCGCAGTCTCTCTTCAAAACGGATGCCCTCAAGACCCAGGTAATCCTTTACAATTTTCAACTCATCCTCAAATTTAGTGAGACCTCTTTTTTCGGTTACTAATGAGTTTCTTAGAATGTTGGAAAGTTGATTAATAGCCAGTTTTGATTTTGAAGGATTTTCATCTACCAATGCGCGAATACTATTTAACGCATTAAAGATGAAGTGTGGATTAAGCTGAGACTTTAAGTTATTCAATTCAATTTCTTTTATAGAAGCCTCCAGCTTTAATGATTTGTTATAGCGTTCAAAATAGTTGTAAATGAAGTATAACACCGACCAAAGAAAAAAGATGATGGCATAATAAAAAGATTGACCTAGGAGTGCCATCGGATCGAATACAACATTTTTATTGGGTAGCCCCATCGGAATAGACACGGGTACACGCAAAAAATACATGATAATACCCATTACAAATACACTAAATAGAACTCTTGGAATTAATCTGGGCAAAGTGAGGCTTAGCCACTTCCATCTGTTAATTAAATTGCGGTAAATATGTGAAACTGTAAGGCAAAAAGCTGCTTCGTATATAAGGAATACGATCCGTTGATTGCTCAGGGTCCCTTCATCGCGTGCCAGCACTGCTACTATTTGTACAATAGCATAAATGGCCCACCCTCCAATTTGCAAACTCCAATAAAGCCTGACCTTGTTCACCATTACCTGGCAAATCTAGTAAATGAAAGGGTTCAGAAGATTTTCTTACACGAACGGGGATTGTTGTGTTGGCTGTTGACAATGGTTCAATTAACAAATTTTACTTGCCAGGATTTTGATAACCGCTTAGTCTACTATTGGGCTTGACTGGCTCTTTCAAATTCCAATCTGGCCAATTCGGCTTGTCTCTTGGCTTGTTCAATAGCAGCCTCCAGTGTTTCTCTTTGCTGCAACGCTTCTCTTTCGCTCTTAAGCAGAAGTTCAGTTAATTGCTCAGCTTTTATTTGTTGCGTAAGCGCATAGAAGAAAAGGAAAAGTGAAAGAAGCGCCAGCACCCCAATGACGACATTTTTTATCATGGCTATTTATTTTTCTTTTTGGATTTTTTTGAAGATTTAACTTCCTCTTCATACTTCTCCTTCATTGTCCTTGCCAATTCAATATTTTCATCCGCCACTTTTTCATTCGCTATAGCTTGCTTTTGGGCTGCGATCAATTCTTTCCTGTATATTTCATCAGGGTTATGATTGAGTCTGTATTTTAATTTCATAATCCGTTGAAACGACTCGTCAATTCTTGCTTTGCTTATCTCTCCACTCTCCACAAACTTGCGAATGATTTCGTGAACTTTGGTTACTGTTCGTTCTTCGCTTCCAGATATATTGTTGGAAAAACACATGATATCTACACCGGCATTAATGGCTAGCTTTATCGTTTCTTCTAGTCCATAATTTTTGGCAATGGCATGCATTTGCATATCATCAGAAAATACTACGCCATTAAATCCAAGCTTTTTCCTTAACATCCCATCCAGAATATCTTTTGAAAGTGTTCCCGGCAAACCACTTTTGTCCAGCGTCTTGTTCACAATGTGGGAAGTCATGACAGCATCGACATAACCAGAATCTATAATCATCTTATAGGGCTTCAATTCTCTTTCGCTCCAGGTATCAGTTACATCGGCTACGCCAAAATGTGTATCTTCTTTTGAACTGCCGTGTCCGGGGAAATGCTTGAGTGAAGTGATCACCCCCACTTTTCTGTGTTGCTTAATATACTCGATAGCCATTATTGCCACTGAATCTTCATTTGAAGAAAATGCGCGCTCCGGTTTTACAATCACCGTATTCTCAGGATTGACAGCAAGATCTACACACGGGGCAAAGTTTACATTTATACCTAGGCCAGCGAGGTTGGCTGCAATGGAGCCTGCATAAAACCGTACCGAGTCCAGCATTTTATCTTTGCCCATTGCTTTGGCCGTGATGGATCTTGGAAAACCGTACTTCTCTTTTAACCGGTTCACTTTTCCTCCCTCCTGATCAATGGAAATAAAAAGTGGTATAGGTGCAGCTTGCTGATACGTCCACGACATTTTTTTGAACTCGGCAAAAGAATTAGTCTTAGGAATATTTTTTTCAAAGTAAATAATAGAGCCAGCCTTTCCCTGTCTTACTTCTTCCAGCACCACAGGATCAACTTCGGCTTTTGGCATGCCAATCAAAATCATCTGCCCAATCTTTATGCTCAGGCTGTCTGGAGTCTGAGCGTTTAGATTAGTAGAAATAATGATTATAAAAAGAATGAAGAGACAATGAAATGCAATTCTTGCGGCTATTATCATACGGGTTCTACTGATTAAGAGGGGGTGATTCAATACTTCAGTTTTTTAGGATTTTGTGGTGTCCCCCAGAAATACAAAATTACAATTTGTCTTTTCTTAGGCTTGTAATGATAGATTAGTTGGGTATGCCTGGTAATTAAACCTATCCGTATATTGTTGCGCTTGTGCGATAGCTTGAACAATTCAGGATAATATTGAATTGCCGAAATCAGATCGTTAGTACGCTGAATGAAATTCTTCACTTCCTTTTCTGACCATTCAAAACTCAAATAGTTAACGACAGTATCGAAAGTAGATTTAGCCTTGTCCGTCCAAAGGACTTCTTCGACTACTTTTTCATCCATTTCTTATACTTTTTCATAACATCGGCATGAGAAGTTAATTTGCCGGCCTTCATCTCAGCGATTGATTCATCAACAGCTTTTTTCTGTGATTCATTTAATTCATCCCACCAGTCTTTTTGCTCCTTGGCAAAAGTTTTCGCAAACTCTTGCGCGGTCTTTAATTTAATCTTCCCCTGCTTATGAAGTCTTACGTCAGAAGCTGCGTCATTTAAGTCCTCAATTAACTGGACTTTGGTCTTAGAAATAGGTTTTGTTTTTACGTAAGAAGGGAACCCCTTTAGCAATTCCAAAATGAAATCAGCTTTGCTGTCTTTAATGTCCAATAGCACTTTCAT
The DNA here is from genome assembly GCA_043750455.1 of Bacteroidia bacterium. Taxonomy (GTDB): domain Bacteria; phylum Bacteroidota; class Bacteroidia; order Cytophagales; family Cyclobacteriaceae; genus ELB16-189. Next base: position 10,024 of record JAYVBN010000473.1, read on the forward strand.
GGATAATTATTTTATTGCTTCAAAGTTAAACAAAAGGCTTCTTTTCACCTATATCAAAAAAATCAAAAGATTAATATCTATCGCGAACAGCTTGTAATATCACTTCCATACTTCTCCTGACTTCAGAAGTTGGCTTTACAAAGTTGGCACTCATGCAACTGAAGATAAGTGTTTTTCCTTTCTTCGTCAGGATGAATCCGCTCAAGGAATGATTATTACTTAACGTACCAGTTTTACCATAGATATAAGGTACGTCAGCTTTATATGAGTTGTTCAGTGTTCCGCTCTGGCCTCCCACTGCTAACAGTTTGAATAATCGCTCGTGCGGAACTTGATTGCCAATCTTGTCCCAAAGTTTTACAATACTTCGCGGTGTTAAAAGATTAAAACGCGATAGCCCCGATCCATCTACCCATACCAACTCGTCAGGCAAATCGGCAAGAAAGTTTTTCTTCATATAGTCAATGGCAATTTCTGGTTGAAGGGTATCACTCAACATAGCCGCGCTCATTAACAAAATTTGCTCGGCAATAAAATTATCACTGTCCTGCATCATAATGCGATACAAGCTATCTGTAGGTATACTTCGAAGTAATAGAGCACCCGTTGGCAATGGCTTATGAATTTGCGTTACCATTCTATTCAGCGTATCACTCAATAATTTAGCAATCAATTCATCATCAATATGAAAGGGAATATCTAATGTGTCTTTTATTTTCTCCTCGCCATAAGAAATAGTGAGTTGATTCGAACCAACATCACGAACTACTTCGCTCTTATCTTTTTTCTGAGATCCGTTGACAACAAGATTGGAAAAATAATCTGGCATTACAGAAAGCTTACCCGTTTCGTTTTCAGAAACAGATAGAAGGTTCCCATAGATCGGAAGCGATGACCGTTCTGGGGAGTAGTCATAGTTATAATCATCCCAGGCCCATCCTTGGCCAAAACGATCTGTCTGAAAATTTATTCCTGAAAAAAATAAAGGTTTTTCACTGCTGCTTAAAAAGGAAAGAATTCTATTATTCTGAAATACATTTTTGTACAAGAGTGAAGGATCACCCATTCCCCAAAAGATAAGTGAGTCGTTATTTATATGATATCTTATGGCAGGCACCGAATCGCCCAAAAGCTTGAGCCCTGTGTAAAGTGTAAAAATTTTAGTGTTGGATGCCGGGGTGAAGTAGTGTGCCGATTTATGTTCGACTAAACTTTTTTGTGAAACAGGATCGTAGAGCATAAACCCCATATGATCTTGTAACCTTTCTTCTGTCCTTGAAATTTCTTTCTTTAAATAAGCAGAAGGAGAACATGCCGATAGAAAAACAACAACACAAAAAAAGAAAACTGAAAATCCTCGCATTCCTATTTCTCGGTGAGATAACGTTCCGCTAGAATTTTACAATGGTGAGTCTCATGTCCTGCTATAACGAATCCAAGCACAGCTACAGACATTTCATTATTATTAGCTACTCCTTTTCTGGTCAACATTTCGGGTGAAAAACTCTCAAACATATCAATAGTAGCCATGCGCAAATGTCCCATCTCATCAGCAAGTTTTTTCAAACTTCTGCCGCTGGCATTTGCATGTGGGGCATAGGTATTCTCATCCCAACCCGACAAGGGGGTTTTATCGTTGCGTGCAAAACGCAGTGCGCGATAGGCAAAAATCCATTCGGCATCAATCATGTGGCACAGCAGTTCTCTAATCGTCCACTTACCAGCAGCATAACGGTAGTCCGTTTTGTTTAGATGAATAGAGTGAATCAGTTCCTGCGTGCGGTGTCCTGATATTCGTAATGCCTGAAGGATGTCTCCCTCGTCTATTAGCTTAACATAGTTTTTGTAAAAATGAGGAACGGTTTCGAGGTTGAGTAACATAGGTAAATGGTTTAGTTCTTACTACTAAAGTTTAAAATCCACCGTCTATTAAAAAATTAAAATTCCGTAAAAACTTTATCCTCTAACATTTCATCAACCCTTACATTTTTAGGGCCACCACTATCCGAGCGGTCTGCCGAAAGTAAAATGGAGCCGTACTTCTGGTAATTATCCCATGGCCTTGTCCAATTAGCTGAGTCCAAGGAAGCGTTTGAATAGTATGACCAATATCGTATCAGCTTATCATCTATATCCACATACAATTTATATTTATTATTCGGAGTGTCTCCTACCTCTTTAAAGGTAAGCTGCAATACATTATAAAGTTCTTGCCCTTTGAGGGTGTCTTCCCCAAGGTATTTTAGTGTAACGCCCGAATCTTTTAGTTTGAACGGCATGACAAGCCAATACGAGTCATTGATCCAAATGCTCTTTGCCTTTTTAAGCATCTTCCTTAATGAATCTGGCTCGGTTAGCTCTACCCCTTTGATCTGCACGCGACCCTGATCTGTATTTACATTGGTCAAATAGATAATACTGTCTCCCGGATTCTCTATCCGCACACGACCTTCATACTTATCCCAAACGAGGTTCCTTCTTCCAAAGAAATTCCAGGAAATGAAACGTGTCTTGTCCCAGTTTTCGCGGCCACCCATCACATGCATGATGCTATCAGCCAGTTCAAGGGCAGCAGGATCAGAATTTTCGAGGTCAAAACCTTGGGCTGGGGGGTTTTGTTCCGATAATGTTTTTTCTTTTGTAGCGCATGACCAGAAAAGACATGAAAGAGAAATGATTACTGCTATTTTTTTCATATGTCAGGAAGGTGAAGAATTAATTTAAGAAAGTTAGGAATTGCAACAGCATTCCAAAATAATATTTCATGACGACTTGCCAATGAATTTACTAAAGCTGAATTTTCCGTTAGCAGCCATGTCCATAATTTTTCGTAGCGTGAATTCCAGCGGCAATACTAGAAGAGCAATACTTACCTGAATAAAAAAATCTACGACCGGAGTACTTATTACATTAATTAAAGAATAAACAGCCGTTTGAATGAGTTGAATAAGTAAAATAATTGTTAACAACGAAAGGAGTTTGCTTATAAACCGATAGCGCTCATTCATAACACTAAGGCGTATTGAAAGCATCACCAGAAAACTAAAAATAGCAACTTCGGCTGCATAGAACCAAGCTCGCTTCCAATAGGGCGGAACAACGACAAAATTAACGGGTTGTATTTCTGCAACTTGTCCAAAAAGATTTTTCGATTGAATCAAAACTTTATACGAGCCTACAGGTATGTAAGGAAAATTTATCTCATTATTCAAAGCTGACCAGGGGCTCCAATCCTTTTGAAGACCCTTTACCCAATACCGATATTCAGTAATCTGCAATCCTGAATATTCTGGCTGAATAAATTCAAACGTCACGGCACCCAGCTCTTGGTTTAATTCAACATTTTGGGAAGTAAAAGAGAGTTTTGCCTGCTGGTTTCTAACATCTTTCAGGAATAACGGATATTGATAGAGATCGGCAAGTACGGTGTCACTTGTAAACCTATAAAGTTCATTTGAAGTTGTAATCACCCAAAGATTTTCATTTTTATCATCGGGTGAGATGAATCGTAACTCTGGGAATAAGTTGAGCCACTTCAGGTTGAATTTCTGTCCAAGCTTTTGATCCGGAGAACTCCAGTTATGTCCATCAAAATACCAAAACCGATTTCCAGACACCAAACTTTTGCCCGAAGAACCCAGTGAGTCATAGGTGACAAACTTTTGTTTGCCCAAGTCAAAGCGTAAAAACTTACCCGCGATTACAACTACAACATCTGAGCCTGAAGCCATGCCAAATGTTTCGGCCATGGTAGGATTGGAGAATGGTATCTCTACGATATCCACCAATTCGCCATCGTCTATCTCAGCTTTGTAAATAGCGTTGAGGCCGCAAAGCCAGATATTTTGTTGTTTGTCTTCGAAGAGGAAACTGACAAACGTATGAAGCGTGTCTAACAAATTAGTTTGACTCCA
>JAYVBN010000474.1:0-3783 GCA_043750455.1 Bacteroidia bacterium
AACATGCGTGTAGGTACGTGGGATCTCTATGAACAAGACGGTACATTGTCAGGCTATTATAAGCCATTTTATGATGATAAAGGGTTAGCTAGCGATATCAATTCCCTCATCAATAAAAGCAAGGCAGCGGCAGTTCCCCGAACTATTAAGAAGGGCTTCTATTATTTTACTCCGCGATTTCCGGAATACCGGGGAGTTATTCTGGCCTCAAATCCATTTTCTACTTTCATCGGAAAAATTCCTTTGGGAATAGAATTTTATAATCAGTCTAGATTGGGGCACGAATTTGAGTTTGAGGGTATCCGCGATCCATTTTATACGGCCGATTCTGAAGTGCCAGAGAATAAAATTTTTAAACGAGGGTATAGCATGGCGGTGAAGCAAAAATTCTATAACAGTCTTCCAATAGGTATGTGGTATTTTGCGCATGAAGTCAGGTTTACCAACCTCGGGTATTTTTCCAATGTTTCAATAGTAAAATCACCTAATTTAATAACAGCAAGCGCGTCAGAGCAACGATTTGAATATGGGGTTTTACTAGGCTCACGACTGATGCAAAAAAATAATGGTGATGGCTTTACTATAGATGCTTTTATTGGTTACGGATTGGGTTATCGGTTCACTGATATTGAACCTATGTTTGAAGACGTGTTTAGTACAGTAAATACAGATTCCTTTTCTCACACATTTCGCTTTGGACTTACATTTGGCTATTCAATGTCATTCGATGGAACCCGATAGAAAGAATTGAATTACGATAACTTATCCTGCCAATTGGCAAGGTTATCATCACTAACAGCCTGAAAGGATAACTACCTTTCCAATATGAACAAGACAATTGAAATTTCACTTACTCCTCATGAGGCATTTGACGAGACTACCTTCCAGCAAACGCTTCATCAGCGGCTTGGACTAAAGGAAAATGACAACGTTCGGGCAAAGTTACTCAAGCGATCCATTGATGCCCGAAGCCGGAATGTACAGGTTAAGATTTTAATAGAACTTGTACCAGTTGATGCGGATCAATCTTTTATCAACTTTAAAAAAGACTATCCCGATGTTAGCAAATCAAACCAAGTTATAGTTGTTGGTTCTGGTCCTGCGGGACTTTTTGCCGCCCTTCGGTTGATTGAGTTAGGCATTAAGCCAATTGTTTTAGAGCGCGGAAAAGATAACCAGGCTCGAAGGCGGGACATTGCTGCTATTAATAAAGATCATATTGTTAATCCCGAATCCAACTACTGCTTTGGCGAGGGTGGTGCCGGCACCTACTCTGATGGAAAATTATATACGCGTTCGAAAAAACGTGGCGACATAAGACGCATATTAGAAATCATGGTTGCGCATGGTGCTACAGATGAAATTTTATTTGATGCACACCCTCATATTGGTACCAACAAACTGCCAAAGTTGGTAGAAGCTTTGCGCGAAAGCATTAAGCAAGCCGGAGGAGAAATTCATTTCAATACAAAGGCCACTGATTTTATTCTCGAAGGAGATGTAATGAAAGGTATCGTTACTGAGGATGGGGAGAAAATAAGGGGTGAGGCTGTGATACTAGCTACTGGACACTCTGCCCGTGATATTTTTGAATTGCTCCATAATCGAAATATTTTAATTGAGGCCAAGCCTTTTGCGCTGGGTGTTAGGGTAGAGCATCAGCAGAGTCTCGTGGATAGAATTCAATACCATTGCACTGATGACCGTGGTGCATACTTGCCGGCATCTTCCTATGCACTGGTTCATCAGGCAAAATTTGAAGGAAAGGAACGTGGTGTATTTTCGTTTTGCATGTGCCCGGGTGGCTTCATAGTGCCATCGGCAACTTCGCCAGGGGAAGTTGTAGTGAATGGCATGAGTCCTTCACGCAGAGATTCTAAGTTTGCCAACTCGGGTATAGTGGTAGCTATTGAATCAGAAAATTTTAAAAGTTATAGTAAGTACGGCCCTTTGGCAGGAATGTATTTTCAAAAGGAAATTGAACAGCACGCATGTGCAGTATCGGGTAAAACACAAACAGCTCCAGCTCAACGGTTAGTAGACTTTGTAGAAAAGAAGACATCATCTTCATTGCTGGAAACCTCTTATCAGCCTGGGCTTGCTTCAATAGATATGCGCGAGATTTTGCCACCATTTATTTCAGACAGTTTAAGACAGGGCTTCCTAAACTTTGGTGACAAGATGAAAGGTTATCTTACCAACGAAGCTCAGATTGTTGGTGTAGAAAGCAGAACATCATCACCCGTCAGGATTCCCCGCGACAAGGAAACATTGGAGCATATACACGTCAAAAGATTTTTTCCCTGTGGAGAGGGTGCAGGATATGCAGGCGGTATTGTGTCGGCTGCTATGGACGGAGAGCGATGTGCGGAGGCCGTTATTAAAATTTTAAAATAGAATTTAAAGAATGAAGACAGTTATTATTGGAGCCACAACTAATCCATCGCGGTACGCATATCTCGCAGCTGAAATGTTGGATCGTTACAAAAATGAATTTGTCCCGGTTGGCATCAAGAAAGGTGAGGTTCTTGGTCAAACAATTCTTGATATTCGAACAAGGCCGGAGGTAAAGGATGTGCACACGGTAACTTTGTACATTAATCCTCAACACCAACCAGAATGGTATGACTACATACTAAGTTTGAAGCCAAACAGAATTATTTTCAATCCAGGGACAGAGAATCCTGAATTTGAAGATAAAGCAATTTTAGCAGGAGTAGAGACCCTTGAGGCCTGTACCCTGGTGATGTTACGTACCGGACAATATTAAAATTTGATTGGATTTTTATTCAGACGGGTATTTTGCAATAATACCAACGTAAACTATTTTCCATTTGCCATCTTTCCCCTTCTCCAAGATCCGAATCTGAGAAGTTTCATCGCGGTCAATTAATCCATCTTTTACTTTTTGCATGTATTGAACAAAAGCTCCATTCTTATAAATCCGAATTTCTCCCCACTTCCGTTCAATATTAAGTCCTTTACCGGCAACATCAATTTGACGACTTGCTACTTGGGTTTTAAAATAGGCATCAAAGGATTTGTTAATGGCATCCCAACCTTGAACAAAACTTGTTCCGGTTGAATCAGAATAAGACCAATAGGCATAAGGCACTTGTAACCATGAGCCAGCCCAGTTCTTCTTGTCAACATTTTGAAATGAGAAGGTTTCTTTTTCGATGACAACTTTTACAGCAGACACCTCATCTTGAGCGGAACCAGATAGGATAATCAGGCAGAACAAACTCAAGGTCAGAACAAAGGATTTTGTTTTCATAAAATGGGTAGGGTTGGTACTTATAGGAAAAGTAATAAAAAATGGATAAACAACCATAAAGTTCAATCAGTATTTGAGTAAAAAGACTGACTAAAATCATTCGAAACAGGCTACAAGACTACATCCAAACAAGAATCTTAGAGCTACTCGAAAGTAGCTTATAAAAGCTAGAAGAAACTCAGGACAGACTTTATGAAGTGAAACCAATAAAGTCTAGGGAAAGGAGATATTTAATGATCATTTGCTTCGTCAAAGGAATTCAGGTGCACTACCACATCTTTAGCCCGGAGTTCTTTTGCTTTTTCCGGTAATATTTCCCTGGTTTCTGAGTCCCAAGGATTGGCCACCATAGCCAATATTTTCAGATGCTTAAAGTTAAAGAAGTCAGGTGGCAAAGATTGAATTTCATTTTTAGAAATATCAAGGTTTTCCAGATTTGTCAATTTGGAAAGCAAGGGAGGTACGTACAGCAAGTTATTGTTGTTTATCCGCAATACTTTAAGGTT
>JAYVBN010000475.1:0-7530 GCA_043750455.1 Bacteroidia bacterium
GTTATCAGTGCACGTTTTCCAGATAGGCCAAAAATATTCATTTCTTTATTTTAGTTCAGTAATTTTCACAGCATCCATATCGCTGTAATCTAAATTCTCCCCCGCCATTCCCCATATGAATGAATAATTACTTGTGCCTGCGCCAGAATGAATCGACCAGGGCGGAGAAATCACGGCTTGATTATTCTTAACCCATATATGTCGAGTCTCATCAGGTTCACCTATGAAATGACTCACCATTTGATTTTCCGGAACCTCAAAATAAAAGTAGGCTTCCATTCGCCTGCTGTGTGTATGTGGCGGCATCGTGTTCCACACACTTCCTTTTTTTAATTCAGTAAGCCCCATCTGCAATTGACAAGTAGGAAGAACGCTATTCACTAGTAACTTTTTAATGGTGCGATGATTTGAAGTTTCCAATGCTCCCAGCTCCACGGTTTCGGCTTCAGCCAACGAAATTTTTCTGGAAGGATAGACTGCGTGAGCAGGGGCGGAGTTAAAATAATAAAGTGGATTTGAGTTTTTGTCTGGATGAAAGATTACCTGTTTTGCACCTCGCCCTATGTAGAGGGCTTCTTTATTGAGAAGGATGTACTCTGCGCTGTCAACTGTAACTTTTCCAGTTCCACCGACATTAATTATTCCTATTTCTCTTCGTTGAAGGAAGAAGTCTGCTTTTAATGAATCAAACGCAGGGAGTGTTAACGATTTGGCTACAGGTTTTGAGCCTCCAATGATTAATCGGTCGTAATGGGTGTAAGTCGCACAAATAGTATCGTCCTGGAAGACGGTATCTACTAAGAAAGCTTTACGTAGATTATTAGAGGTAAGCTCTTTAAATTGTTCTGGATGTATGGCGTATCTATTGTCCTTCATGTATAGCGTAAACGGTTGCGCAATATAAGCTAAAAACTACTGTCAGAAAACTGCTAATGGCGGTAGGTTTAATACCACAAAAGTTAACAGAAACAGTTAAAATGAACCTATAAGGCTATATAATTTCGGAATTTGTTGCCTCGGAAAAATAATCTTCCCAATATGCAATCGATTGCTCGTTTGAATCTAATATTGTGTATTGTTGGTCAAGTTTATTGATAAAAAAACGCAGGGTTCATTGACCAAGCAGGTCTTATTTGCCCTAGCAAATTGAAAAATCAAGAAAATTTTCTGAAATGCCAGTTTTAAAATTAAGTGAAGCCAAACCTCTAAAGGTGAGAGAAGGTTTAACGCGCAGGTTCGTGCATGGCGATAACCTTATGCTCGCAGTTATTGATTTTGATAATGGCCCATGGTCGCAGCCAGAACCTATGAACTTTCATGCACATGAACAAGCCACTTATGTAGTGGAGGGAGAATTTATTTTTTTCTGTGAAGGTGAGCCCGACCAGAAACTTTCAGTCGGTGATATGTTTTGGGTAAATTCTAACAAGAAGCATTCAATTCAGTTGCTTAGTAAAACACTCAAACTGGTAGACAGCTTTAGTCCTGTTCGTGAAGATTTTTTGGCGTAGAATTCTAAAGTGACACTCCACGTTTCCACGGAATAAAATCATCCTGATTAAGTAAGACAGCTTTAGGCTTTATGTTCCCACTGGCTACTTCAATAATTTGATCAAGAATTTGTTCGCCCATCTGTTCAATGGTTTTTTCTCCTAGTATAACGGGGCCACAATCCACATCAATAATGTCGGGCATTTTTTGTGCGAGCTTTGTATTGGATGATACTTTTATCACTTGTGCAATAGGGTTGCCAGTTGGCGTGCCAAGACCGGTAGTAAAAAGCATAATGGTAGCACCTGATCCGGCCATAGCCGTTGTACTTTCCACATCATTTCCTGGTGTACATAAAAGATTTAACCCAGACCGTTTGATATATTCAGTATAATCCAGCACATCAGCAACTGGCGATGTGCCGCCTTTTTTTGCAGCTCCTGCCGACTTCATCGCATCTGTAATCAACCCGTCTTTAATATTTCCGGGTGAAGGGTTCATATCAAAGCCAGAGCCTACTGCTTCAGCAGCATTTGAGTAAGCTCGCATTAATTGCGAAAACCGATTCGCAGTTTGATCGTCAACAGTTCTGTTGATTAGCTCTTGCTCAACACCACAGAGTTCAGGGAATTCAGAAAGTATTGTTGTTCCTCCAAGCGCCACAACTAAATCAGAAGTATGACCAATGGCTGGGTTAGCGGATATTCCAGAGAAGCCATCAGAACCACCACACTCCAATCCAACTACAAGTTTGCTAAGAGGTGCTGGCTCGCGTTCTAGTATGTTTGCCTTGGCAAGTCCAAGAAAGGTTTGACGAATAGCCTGCGCCAGAAGTTCATGTTCTGTTCCTTCTCTTTGTTGCTCTAATACAATAAGAGGTTTCGAAAAATTGGGACTGATCTGAGCAAGCTTTTGTTGCAGAACACTAACCTGCGCATTCTGGCATCCTAAACTAAGTACTGTTGCTCCCGCTACGTTTGGGTTATTAATATATCCGGCTAACAGGGCACACAATGCCTCAGAATCCTGACGTGTTCCACCACAGCCACCTTCGTGGGTCAGGAATTTTATACCATCAATATTTTTAAAAAGTTTTTCACTTGATGTGGCTGCGCTTTGCCTCATTGTCAACGATTGAATGGTTTCCGTTTTGCCATCGCGATACAGGCTAACCAATTCTTTCACAAAGTCTTTGTACGTATTCTGTTTTCCAAAGCCGAGACCTTCTTCAAAGGCCTCACGGATTACATTTATATTTCTGTTCTCGCAAAAAACCATTGGCAATACTATCCAATAGTTAGCAGTTCCTACCTGGCCATCAGTTCGGTGATAACCTTGAAATGTTTTTTCCTTCCAGCGGGAAACATCTGGTGCCTTCCATTGAAAAGTACCGGATCGTCCTGTAAAAGTGGCGGATTTGTGCTTTACGTTATGTGTTCCAATAGCACCGCCAGCATGAATAAGTGAGAGTGCTTTGCCCACCAATACACCGTACATGATTATTTCATCATCAGGTTTGAGTTCGTTTTCCACGAACTTGTGTTTGGCCTGAACGGCATCTGTCAGCGTTATGGATTTTCCATTTTCTGATATTTTTTCTCCAACCTTAAGGTCTGTTAATGCTACCAGCACATTATCAGAGGGATGAATTTTCAGGAATCTTTTTGACATATGAATTATTGACTAAATTGAGCAATCGATTGCGCAAGTTAATTCTTTTACGTTATTTTTGAAGTTATAGCAAAGTAGTGATCTTAATTTTATCCATATTAGTTCAATGACTTCTAAGCCCATTTCCACCGCCCTGCTTTCCTACGGAATGTCAGGACTGGTTTTTCACGGCCCATTGATTAACGTTCATTTTGGATTCCTTCTGTCAACAATTGTTCAGCGAAAATCATCCATTCCTCCGGCTCTTTTTCCAGCTGCAAAAATAGTACAGAGAATCGAGGAAGTAATACAGGATCCCTCTATTGAATTGGTGGTTGTTAATACGCCCAACTCCACCCACTACGATTTTACTACGCAAGCTTTACATGCCGGTAAGCATGTGATTGTAGAAAAGCCTTTCACAGTTACTACAAAAGAAGCCAATGATCTGATTGCTCTGGCGAAAGAGAAAAGGAAAGTTCTTACGGTGTTTCAAAGCAGGAGATGGGATGGCGATTTCCTAACGGTGAAACGAGTTATTGAAAATAAACTGGTTGGAAAACTGGTTGAATTTGAGGCGCACTATGACCGCTTTCGCAATTATATCGAACCAAATACCTGGAAGGAGGAGAAAGCAAGTGGCACTGGCATTTTGTATAATCTGGGATCGCATATGTTAGATCAAGTCTTGGTTCTTTTTGGAATGCCTCTTGAAGTTGACGCCAGAGTTGGAATCCAAAGACCAGGCGGCCAGGTGGATGATTATTACGACATACGATTACATTACAACGGATTTCATGCGATTGTGAAGTCAAGTTACCTTGTTCGCGAGCAAGGCCCGCGGTACATATTGCATGGAACTGAAGGCTCGTTCACAAAGTATGGTTCAGATCTGCAGGAGCAAGCGCTTAAAGACGGAGGTATACCAGGATCGCCCGGCTGGGCTATTGAAAACAAAGAATCATGGGGTAAGTTGAATGCTACTGTTGGTGGTGTTCACATGGAAGGAAATATTGAAACCACACCCGGCAATTATCCAGGTTTTTATAAAAATGTGTACGAAGCTATACGTGAAAACAAACCCTTAGAGGTGAGGCCGGAGGAAGCAAGAGATGTTATTAAACTAATTGAAGCTTGTTATGAGAGTAATGAGCTTCACAAAGCGGTAAAACTAAAATCATAGTATGTCTGATTCAAAAAACCTTTTTAGCCTGGAAGGAAAAGTAGCTGTAGTAACAGGAGGCACTGGTGTATTGTGCAGTGTGATGTGTAAAGCTTTAGCAAAGGCAGGGGCCAAAGTTGTTGTTCTGGGAAGAAGGAAAGATGCTGCTGATGCATTGGCAAATGAGATTGTAAAAGCTGGTGGCGTGGCAATTGGTGTTTCTGCAGACGTATTAAATCAGCAACAACTTTTGGATGCCAAAAAAATAATTCTGGATCGCTTCTCCACCATCGACATATTGATAAATGGGGCAGGCGGCAACATGCCTGGTGCAACTATTCCACCCGATAAAACTTTTCTTGACTTAAAAATTGATGACTTTCAGAAAGTGGTTGACCTGAATTTGACAGGAACTGTATTGCCTACTCAAATATTTGGTGAAGCGATGACCAAAAAGAAGACAGGGGTTATTATTAATATATCTTCGATGTCTGCTATGGTTCCAATAACCAGGGTGGTGGGTTACTCAGCAGCTAAGGCAGCTATTAGCAATTTCACACAATGGCTAGCTGTTGAAATGGTTAAGAAATTTGGCGAAGGAATTCGTGTAAACGCAATTGCTCCTGGTTTTTTTCTAACAGAACAAAACAGAACGTTATTAACGAATCCGGATGGAAGTTTGACTGCCAGGGGAAATTCAATTATACAAAGTACGCCTTACGGTAGGTTTGGAGAAGCGGATGAATTATCAGGCACATTGATATGGCTTTGTTCGGATGCATCAAAATTTGTTACCGGAATTGTAGTACCTGTGGACGGTGGCTTCAGTGCGTTTGCGGGAGTTTAAAAATATTAAGTATTGATTACCAATTAAAGATTGATCAGAAAAAAAACTAACTATTTATAAATCAAAATGAAAAACAAAGTAGTAACCTTCGGGGAAATTATGCTCAGGCTGGCAACACCTGGCTATCTTAGATTCGCACAGGCAACAGAATTTGAAGCCACTTTTGGTGGTGGTGAGGCAAACGTTGCCGTCTCACTTGCTAACTATGGTATTCCTGCAAGTTTTGTATCAAGTCTGCCAAAAAATGATCTGGGCGATGCGGCTATTGCCTCTTTAAAGGCTCTTGATGTTGACACCTCGCTGATTACGCGTGGAGGAGATAGGATAGGAGTTTATTATCTGGAAGCTGGCGCAGTGAGCCGCGGCAGTAAAGTAATATACGACAGAGCCAATAGTTCTTTTGCCAAATTAAAGAAAGGTTCAATTGATTGGGATAAAGCATTTGAAGGAGTTACTTGGTTTCATTGGACCGGCATAACACCTGCTGTATCAGAAGGTGCTGCAGATGCCTGCCTTGAAGCGTGTGAAGCAGCTTCAAAGAAAGGGATCACCGTTTCTACTGATTTAAATTTTAGAAACAAGTTATGGAAGTGGGGTAAGCCTGCCGGAGAGGTGATGGAAAAATTGGTTAATCACTGCGACATCATTTTAGGAAATGAAGAAGATGCCGAAATGGTTTTTGGTATCAAGCCGGAAGGAGTTGATGTAAAATCAGGACACGTAGAAGGGGCAGCTTATGAATCAGTTGGTAAACAATTGATGACTAAGTTTCCAAAAGCAAAAAAAGTGATCATCACTTTGCGTGGATCGGTAAGCGCAAGTCATAATACATGGTCTGGTGTATTATGGGATGGTAAAAAATTGATAGAAGCACCAACTTATCAGATTACACATATTGTAGACCGTGTAGGTGGAGGAGATTCTTTTATGGGAGGTTTGATTTATGGATTGATTACTTATCCTAAGGATGATCAGAAAGCATTGAACTTTGCAGTGGCCGCGTCTTGCCTTAAACATACCATTAAAGGTGACTTCAATAGAGTGACTGTTGAAGAGGTAGAAAAATTAATGGAAGGAGATGCCAGCGGACGTGTCTCAAGATAAAACGACTCATATTACAATTAACTTTTAACGATTAACGCACAATGCCAACTTTCTCAATGGAATCCATACAACAAGCCATGCTCACATCGGGCATGATCCCTGTTTTTTATCATGCCGATGTTGAAGTAGCAAAAGCGGTACTGGATGCTTCTTATAAAGGAGGAGTGCGCGTTTTTGAATTTACGAATAGAGGAGGAAATGCCTTTGATGTATTTACTCAGTTATTAAAACATGCACAACAATATCCAGACTTGATGATGGGTATTGGTACCATCATGAATGCTGCAGATACTCAGAAGTTTTGTGATGCAGGTGCTCATTTTATTGTATCGCCTATTCTTAAAGCTGAAATGGCAACCGTATGCCATAAAAATAATAAGTTATGGATACCTGGTTGCGCTACTCTCACTGAAATTGTGACAGCCAAAGATTTAGGAGCTAAGGTTATAAAAATTTTTCCTGGATCGGTATTAGGCCCAGGCTTTGTCTCTTCAATTATGCCCGTAGTTCCAGGCTTGCAATTGATGCCAACTGGTGGTGTTGAACCTACAGAGACGAATCTGTCTGCCTGGTTTAAAGCCGGAGTAGTTTGCGTAGGTATGGGTTCTCAATTGATTTCAAAAGATATAATAGAAACAAAAAATTGGACAAAGCTTCAGCAAGGAGTAAAAGATGCTTTGGCGATTATCAAAAAAATTAGAGGTTAATTGCCCTGCCTTTAAGTCTTGGTAATTTTCTGAGAAATTATTTATTAACTGACCTTAATCAAAACATGAAACGTCTTTGCGAGCACCAGCGAGGCTTTGTGTAATGGGGCGAAGCAATCTCCCTATTTTGGGATTGCTTCGTTCCTCCCGCACTCCATCGCAGGCACCGGACAGGCAGGCTCGCAATGACGTCAAATTGATAGTTTAGCGTAACATCACTTATCAATCTAATGAGATTTAGTAAGCAGCAAATTATTGAGGGCATGAAAGGAGCCGGCATCGTTCCTCTATTTACCCACGATAATCCGGTTGATGCACAACAGGTATTAGAAGCTGCTTATCGCGGAGGTATCCGAATATTTGAGTTTACTAACCGGAGGAGCAATTCTTTTGAAGTATTCACTCACTTGCTAAGCGTTGCTAAAAAGTATCCTGACTTGATGTTGGGTATTGGCACTATCATGGATGGGCTCACTACCAAAAAGTTTATTGAAGCTGGTGCAGATTTTATTATCTCACCCATTATGAAGCTGGAGATGGCAAAGGTGTGTCACGAACATGATACTCCG
>JAYVBN010000476.1:0-3832 GCA_043750455.1 Bacteroidia bacterium
TGGTAAATAGCTGAGATTGCAAATTGTCGGTCGCTTCCTTTCGGATCGGCATACCTCAAATCCCAAATGAAACGATGATGCCCCGGTGTTGTCAATACAATTTGTGTTGGCCTTATCCAATACGTTGGATGTGGAATGGAAACTGTATCGATACGTTCGGCTTTATCTTTACTCGAATAACTTCTCACCACGCCACCATCCTTATCCATAATTTCCAAACGAACTTCCGCGGCAGGGTTACCAATCCAATAGTCGAGTATGGCACCATCAGGAGGATTTTGTCCGGCCGGTTCTTCGGGTGGAAGTGGTGTATCAGAAAACATATTATACCGCACTCGTGTAGCCAGTGCGGGTGGATATAAGAAGGATTGCTTTTGTGATAATGCTTGAGTTAAATTTCTAAGTGGACTGATGTTATCCATAATCCAGATGGAGCGCCCATGGGTGCCGATTACCACATCATCTTCGTGAATAACCAGATCGCGGATAGAAGTAGCTGGCATATTGCTTCTCAACGATTGCCAGTTTTCTCCCTCATCAATGGAAAAATAAACCGCTTGCTCACTGCCAGCAAACAAAAGTCCTTTTTGCTTAGGGTCTTCGCGCACCACATTGACAACTGCATTAGCAGGAAGTCCATTCACAATTTCCTTCCAACTGCTGCCACCATCTTTTGTTTTGTAAATGTGTGGTCTTAGATCATCCTTTCGCAATGCATTGACAGAAAAGAAAGCAGTTGATGTTTCATAGTGGCTTGCCTCTATCTGCGACACTTTATCCCATGAGGTAAGCATAGAAGGCGTTACATCCTTCCAGGTTTTGCCACCATCAGTTGTGGTATGAACTAACCCATCATCGGTGCCAGCCCAAATAACATTTTTGTTTAAAGGAGATCCACTCACTGAATAGATAACTGCACGCTGCTTCATGGTCTTCAAACTTTCAGTTTTGAAATCACCAATGCTCTCAAGAACTTCCGGTTGTTTTCTTGTTAAGTCTGCGCTGATGATCTCCCACAGCTGGCCACCAGTTGTAGTCTTCCACAAAACATTTGTTGCAAAAAGTAACATCGAAGGATCGGCAGGATGGAATAGCAAAGGCAGCGAGCGAAGCATTCTATATTGGCCGGTTCGCAAAGCCTCGGGCGCAACATTTTGAGTTTGACCCGTCTTCTTATTAAAGCGTGTAACACGACCACCATATATTATGTCAGAATTTTTTGGATCGGGCGCTACATAGGCATACTCATCGGCACCCACACCCATCCAATCGCGAAAAGAAATTTGTCCACCATTGCCGCGGCTAACGGTTCCGTTGGCTCCACTCTCCTGCTGTCCGCCATACACCCAATAGGGAAATTGATTGTCTGTAATGATGTGATAGAATTGAGCGGTCGGTTGATTGTACCATGAACTCCATGTCTTGCCACCATTCACTGTAATGGTAGCTCCCTGATCAGCGGCAAAAAGCATAATGTCCGGTTGATCAGGATTTATCCATATACGATGATAGTCATCGCCACCGGGCGCGCCTTTAACTGAAGTCCAATTCAATCCGCCATCTGTTGAACGATACGCTGCTGTGTTGGCGGCATAAACAACATCCGGATTTTTTGGATGAACCCTAATTTCAGCGAAGTCGCTGCCACGACCCCATACTCTGCGTTGATTACTTACGAAGTTCCAGTTTTCTCCCGCATCATCGCTTCGATAAATGCCACCTTTCTCGCGGGCATCAACAGTAGCATACATTCTTTTCGGATTACTCAACGAAATTCCAACTCCAATTCTACCAAGGCCTTGCTCCGCTGTTGGCAAACCATTGATAAGCTTGCGCCAGGTGGTGCCCCCATCGGTAGATTTATATAAACCACTATTGGCTCCGGAGAAAGAACTATTTTCCCAGGGCCCTTCTTGATGCTCCCACATATCTGCAAAAAGTATTTCGGGATTCGTTGGATCGAACTCTACTTGAATCGCACCGGTATTGTGATTGGTATACAAAACTTTCTCCCATGTAGATCCACCATCCCGAGAACGAAACACGCCACGCATTTCATTGGCACCATAAGGGTGACCCAATACGGCAGCGAATACAACATCAGGATTTGTTGGATGAACAACTACTCGACCAATCTGTTGTGCATCATTCAGTCCGATGTGTTTCCAGGTAACTCCTCCATCATTGGATTTAAACATTCCATCACCAACAGATAAATCGGGGCGATGAAGTCCTTCCCCAGTTCCTACATATATAATGTTGGGTTGTGATGGCGAAACAGCAATATCGCCAATGGAGCCAGTAGACTCTTTATCAAAAAGAGGTTTCCAGGTGCGACCAAAGTCATCTGTTTTCCATACACCACCGTTATTTACTCCCATGAAAAATACATTGGGTTGCGATGGAGTGCCAACTGCACCCACCGTTCGACCAGCTCTGAAAGGACCAATCATTCGATGCTGCAGTTCCTGATAGTGCGAAGTCGGGATAGGTTGACCCAGTGCGATGAATGAACCTAATGTGAAGATGGTAAGGAGGCGGAGGAACATAGGAAATTAAGAATATAGAATTAAGAATATAGAATTAAGAATATAGAATGTGGAATATAGAATGTAGAAGTAAGTTAAGGGTTGGGCTTCTTCGTAGTTTCTTTCTTTAATTTTGGTTCGCTCAACACAAACATTCGCATTCGAATATCTGTCTCCGGTCGGTCGGACTTGTTGGTTTTCGTTGTCGCAATTTTATCGAGCACTGTAAGCCCTAGTTCCAACTCTCCATACACCGTGTAGCCTCCATCCAGATGTGGAGTGCCACCAAGTGTGGTATAAATTTTCTTCTGCGCTTCGTTTAGCTCCAGTTTCCGTTGCACAATGGTGCTATCTAATTGCGATGTTCTCCAGGGATTTCGTTGTACAATATAAAACTGGCAATTGCTGCTTGCCTTTTCGGGATTGTTATCGCGGGCTGCCGCAAGAACGCCCCGTTTATGATAGATGCCCTGGTCGGTTCTGAACTCAGCAGGAATGCGATCGCCCGGTGCCGATCCGCCACCAAGAGATTGCTCTGCTAATGTCTTTTTGCTGTTGGGGTCTCCCCCCTGAATCATAAAGTTGTTGATCACTCGATGGAACATCAGGCTATCATAAAAACCGGATTTCACTTTCGCTATAAAATTATCACGGTGTAAGGGAGTTTCATTATAAAGTTTCACGACCATATCACCTGCATCGGTGATAATTAGCACATGATAATTCCCATCTTTTTTATTGATCGCCTTACCATACTTTTTAATAGATGCCTTTTCATCTTTAGAAAATTTCCGAAACTGTTTTTGACTATGGCAATCAACTGCACTAAATAAAATCAGGCAAGATAATACTAAACTTTTCATAGGATAAGATCACCAATTAATTGGCAACACCAGCATAGGACTGACGAATAATTTTACCATTCTGAATAATAAATGTGTCGGTAGCATACGACAACGTAAAAGCAGGAGTCTTTGCATGCCATAGGATATAACCAATATCCATAACCACTACCGATTTATCAAGCACGAGGATTGACGAATCTTTAGGAAATACCGCAAATGCATTCACAAAGTTTTTGCGAATTTCATCGAGTCCGGTATACGTGACATCGGGCGTGATCAGCACCGACTCTTCCGTGTAATCCTCCATGGTTGCTTCCAGATCATTTTTTTGAAAGGCTACCCAGTGGTGGTCCAGAATTTCTTTGGTGATAATTTCATTGATTTCGGGCGAAACAGTTTTTGTTTCCGTACAGCCCACGACTACAATAAGCAGGATAAGTATTACAATTGGTTTCATAG
>JAYVBN010000477.1:0-3940 GCA_043750455.1 Bacteroidia bacterium
ATTGGCTTAAGTCAATAACCTGACCATTCAATTCTTTTAGTTTGACTTTATTTAATTCAATTTCCGATGCGGGTGTAGATGCAGATTGATCTTTTGTGCCACCCGAGCAGCTTAAAAGAATCAGCAGTAGTAGATAATATAATTTTCGATGCATAGTACTAAAATTTTAGTTGAATATTTTTATGAAAGCTGATTTATGAATACTGAATTATGAATGTTGAATGTTGAATGTAACAACGCTAATCGTTTTAAATATGTTTGGTCTGCAATCGCAGACTATTACCGATAACAGAAACTGAACTTAAACTCATGGCAAGAGCTGCCAGCATGGGACTAAGTAGCAATCCAAAAAAAGGAAACAGAATGCCAGCTGCTACAGGTATGCCAATCGCATTATAAACAAAAGCAAAAAATAGATTCTGCCTAATGTTGCTCATTACCTCTTTACTTAGCTTTCGTGCCCTGATAATTCCTTGCAAGTCGCCTTTCACTAAGGTAATTCCTGCGCTTTGAATTGCTGCATCTGTTCCAGTGCCCATCGCAATGCCTACATTCCCTTGCGCTAATGCTGGTGCATCATTGATACCATCTCCAGCCATCGCTACTATCTTACCACTTTTTTGAAGTTCAATTACTTTGTTGAGTTTATCAGCGGGTAGATATTCAGCCTCGTACCCGTCAAGGCCAAGCTCTTCGGCTACAGCCCTGGCAGTATTTTTATTATCACCTGTTAACATTATTACGCTAAGTCCTTGCTCTTGCAATTCACGAATGGCACTTTTTGAGTTTTGCTTTATGGGATCAGCTGCACTTACATATCCTGCCAGTAGGTGATTGATCACTACATACATAACAGTTTCACCTTTCGATTGTCTGTCTTCTATTTCTTTCGCGTTTGCTTCATCTATAATTAAGCCCTCAGCCTTGATTAGTTTTGTATTGCCAACGATAACTTTGTTTGCATTGATCGTACCTGTGATACCATAACCAGTGATAGATTCAAAATTTTCCACAGAGCTTAGTGTGATTTTTTTATCTTTTGCAGCCTTCATGATCGCCTCTGCTAGTGGGTGTTCGCTATTGCTCTCCAATGATGCGGCAAGCTGCAATATCTCGACTTCACTCTTTTCATTATTAAAAGATTTTACTGATTTAAGAGAGGGCTTTCCTTCTGTAATAGTTCCTGTTTTATCGATGACGAGGACATTCACCTTCTCCATTTCTTCAATGACTTTCGCTTCTTTAATAAGCACACCAACTGTAGCACCAAGGCCAGTGCCCACCATGACGGACATGGGTGTCGCTAATCCCAAGGCGCAAGGGCAGGCGATGATGAGGACTGTAACGGCATTGGCGAAGGCAAACACTAAAGCTGGTTCAGGTCCCCAAATTGCCCACGTTATAAATGATAAAATGGAAATGCTCACCACAACGGGCACGAAGAATTTAGAAATCTTATCGGCTAAATTTTGTATGGGCGCCTTAGAACGACTTGCTTTATTCACCATATCAATAATTTGAGCAAGCAGTGTTTCCGAACCAATTTTCACTGCTTTCATTTCAAAACTGCCAGTGCCGTTTACGGTGCCACCTACAACAGAATCACCTTCATTTTTTTCTACTGATAAGGATTCACCAGTAATCATAGATTCATCCACAGAACTGTGACCTTTCATAACTATCCCATCAACAGGAACCTTTTCTCCTGGTTTTATTTTTAACAGGTCATTTAATTTAACATGCTCTAATGGAATTTTCTGCTCCTGACCATTTCTAATTACTGTAGCTTCCGGTGGTACAAGATTCAATAGTGCACGAATGGCACTATTCGTTTGTCCATGTGCTTTTAGTTCCAGGACTTGACCTAATAATATCAGCGTAAGTATTACAGTAGCAGCTTCGAAGTATAGATGAACGGCACCATCCATTTTAAATTGATCTGGGAATAAATCCGGAGACACTAAGGCAACGATGCTAAATAAATACGCTGAACCAGCCCCAAGAGAAATTAGTGTCCACATGTTAGGCGACCAACGAATCACAGATAAATATCCGCGCTTAAAAAATTCAATGCTGCAATAAAGCAACACAGGTGTTGATAAGATAAACTGAATCCAACCCCAAGTAGTTTTAGTCGCTATGGCAGAAAGATGTAGCCCCATCATTTCACCCATAGCGATCAGGAATACCGGAATTGTAAAAGCCGTTGAAATCCAGAACTTTTTAAGCATGGATTTATAGGCCGCCTGTTCTTCCTCATTTTCTTTCTGAATAATGTTTGGAACCAAATCCATCCCGCAAATAGGACAGCTCCCTGGTTCATTTCGAATTACTTCAGGATGCATAGGGCAGGTATATTCTACGTTACCTGCATTGATTTTTTGTTCCTTCACTAAATGCATTCCACAAACCGGACAATCTCCTGGTTTGGCATATTTCTTTTCTCCTTCGCATAACATCGGGCAATAATAATCGCCAATGCTATTTTGAGGTTTGGATACAAGAGCATGCTTATGCGATTGATGTTCGTCTTTATGCTCGGCTTTTTTTCTGTTAATGGTAGGCAAAGGTGGGAGATCATGCCCTTTCGATATTTGTTCTGTGTTACTTCCGGTACCTACTTTCACCAAATGCATGCCGCATAAAGGGCATCTTCCGGGTTGAATATATGTCTTTTTACCTTCACATCGCATTGGACAATAATACTGTTCGTCTTCGTTGCTTGATTTGAGCGAGGTGATATGAACATGAGACTCTTCGTGCCCATGAACGCTTTCGGTCTGAATTTGCACAGGTTTTGTGGAAGGAACTAAATTCATTCCGCATTTCGGACATTTGCCTGGCTTATCCGTCACTACTTCAGGATGCATTGGACAAGTGTACTTTTGAGAGTTTACATGTTCCATAATTATTGTTGCCTATTTTTCCTTCTAATTGTAAACCCTACTAATTGCCCGATAATTGGTAGAAGCATGATTAGTGAAAACAGAATGATGATAACCGCTATCCGTTTTTCAATTATCTGATACATGATACCGTGCACCAATATCATCCCAAACAAAATATAGTTCCATCGCTGAATGCTTTTCCAGCGTTTTGATTTTAGCCATTTAAGTGAGACATCATTCGACAACAGTAACAAAACAACCAATAGCAATCCTGCTACGATGCCAGCATAGTTGGAAAAACCAAATAGATCGTTTCGAAGTTTGTAACTGTCCTCACCCTGAACTGCTTTAAAAAAGTACAACCATATATTTCCCATGTGTACCTGAATGCCGATTACGACATGAGCCAAACCCGTAATGCCGCACCAAATCCCCACGTCTCTTCTAAGATCGGTGGAAACAGGATTGAGTCGTTTAACATAAATGTTTACTGGGCCGATGAGCAATGTGACAGCCAGCAAGATGATGCTGACATAGCCTGTTGCCATACTCCACAAATATTTTACATCATCACCTGGGATTGATTTAATAAAAGCTACCAATAGCACTCCTATTATTAAAATAAGTAGAATGTGATGTTTCAGTCTTGTTTTAAATCGGGCACTTACATTCATAGCAATTCAATCTTATTAATCGGAGTTGTTAATGATTGTGTGTGGCTGTACTGTCAGCGCTTTTCATGGCCGCCAGGTTCATTTCGCATTTAGAACATTTGTCGCCTTCTTTGCCGATTTCTTCAGGGTGCATAGGGCATACATAAGCCATCTTTGTTGAATCCATTTTCATTTCATCATGATGTTTTGTAGTGTCTCCTTCCATGTGTTGGTGATCTTCCTCCATAGTTTGTTCTTTCTTTCCACCACAGCTGGTAAACATCAGGGAGGCAATAAATAATCCTGAGATAGTAATAGTTAAGACTGACTTTTTCATGGTTTTTGTTTTAAGTTTATCGATAGCATAAAAGAGTTAATGGTGATGTTCCATTTCCAGGT
>JAYVBN010000478.1:0-2540 GCA_043750455.1 Bacteroidia bacterium
GGATATTTCCATCACAATTGATAGAGGTGAGTACGTGGCTTTCATGGGACCTTCGGGTTCGGGAAAATCTACGCTGATGAATATTGTAGGTTGTCTGGATACACCATCTAGCGGAACTTACATGCTGAACAATCACATGGTGAGCGAGATGACGGAGAATGAATTGGCTGAAGTGCGCAACAAGGAAATTGGTTTCGTGTTTCAGACATTCAACTTGTTGCCCCGTGCATCTGCGTTAGAAAATGTTGCATTACCACTTATATACGCAGGCTACAGCAAAAGCGATCGACAGGAAATGGCGATGGGTGCTTTGGAAAGTGTGAGCCTTGGAGACCGCTGGCATCATAAACCCAATGAGCTTTCAGGTGGACAGCGCCAACGTGTGGCGATTGCCCGTGCCTTGGTGAATAATCCATCGATTATTTTAGCTGATGAACCAACGGGTAACCTGGATTCAAAAACTTCTTATGACATCATGCAATTATTTCAAGAGTTACATGACAAAGGCAATACGATTATCATGGTTACTCACGAAGATGACATTGCCCATTATGCTCACCGCATCATTCGACTAAAAGATGGTTTGATTGAGTGGGATAGGGTGAATGAAAATGTCAACAGAAGACCTGTTGAAGCTGTGGTGGCGCATTGACACCTCATCCCTAGCCCTTCTCCTGAAGGAGAAGGGAAAATTCAGAGACTACATCAAATCCCAAGCCTTCCTTTTCTTTCTTGAAAGAAATTCGTCTGCTTCCTTATCACCAATAAAAGATTCCTTC
The DNA here is from genome assembly GCA_043750455.1 of Bacteroidia bacterium. Classification (GTDB taxonomy): domain Bacteria; phylum Bacteroidota; class Bacteroidia; order Cytophagales; family Cyclobacteriaceae; genus ELB16-189. The sequence continues at coordinate 780 of JAYVBN010000478.1, forward strand.
TTCGAATCCCAATTTAGTTTGCGGCCAAGTCTCCAGGAAATTAAAGCCAAATGCATGGGTAAGGTCATGTCGCGCACATATTGCAAATTGGATTCTGGTTGAGTTCTTGATTTCACAGCATTCACAAAATTCTGCTGATGGCCAGGTGATCGCAAAATAGTTTTTGGAATATCCGGAATATCCGAAACAGTTTCTCCATTGATTGTGATTGACAGTGTTTCATAGTCACAAATCAATGTGCCTTTATCTCCTTCAAAATAAGCACCTATACCACGCTCGGCTGCGCCTGGTACATCGGGCGGTTGGGTTGTCCAAAATAATTTCAAACCATCAAATTCATAATCCGCATCAAGCCACTTCGGTGCATCGGCAATTCCATCAGTTTTCTCTCCTCGGGCTACAACACTTTTCAAACCTTTGGGTTGGATTGACCACCATACAACATCGGCAATATGACACCAGAAATCTGCAAACACTCCACCACTGTAATCCAGAAAATAACGATAGGTGAAATGACACTTTTCAGGAATATAATCGGTGTAAGGTGCGGGGCCAAGCCACATGTCCCAGTTGAGCGTGCTCGGTGGTGTTTGAACTTTCGGATTACCTAAGCCTGGCGAGAAACCATTTTTCCAAATACGAACCGTATGAACCTTTCCAATAGCACCCGATTGAATGATCTCTGCTACACGATGATAGTTATCGCCAGCATGTATCTGAGTTCCTAATTGAAAAATTCGATTCTTCTTTTCTAATGTCTTCAATAAAATCTGTCCTTCCTTCACATCATATGAAAGTGGTTTTTCACCATACACATCTTTACCTGCCTCAAATGCAAGTTTAGCTATCTGTGCATGCCAATGATCTGGTGTTGCCACCGAAATAGCATCTATATCTTTGCGATCAAGTACATGCCGGAAGTCTTCATACCCCTTTGCTTGACTATCCGTTTTAAGTTCCTTCAATTTTTTTAAGGTGCCATTCAAATGATCCTGATCTAAATCGCAAAGTGCCACTATATCTACATCTGGTAACTCGGAAAACCATTGCATGTGATTGTTACCCATTCCACCCAAACCGATATGAGCGATTCGCAACCTGTCACTTGCGGCAGCCCGCGTGAGCATGGATGGTAAAATGGTAAACCCTAATGCACCGAGGGCACCTTTTCGGAGAAATTCTCGTCTGTTAATTTGATTGCTCATGTTTACTCGTTGTTAAGGTTGATTCACCTAAGCTATTAAAAACTTGAATGGTAGACAAGGGCTGCACGCAAAGTCGCAAAGAACTCTAAGCAAAAAAAAATTCTCTTTGCGAGCTTAGCGACTTTGCGTGAAAATCACTTTCCATAAATCTGATTGAGCAATCCTGCCAACCTCACCCCTGCCTGAAGTACACGGTCTTTAGCCGCTCCCAGATACTTGTAAGAATATTTATACCCCAGATTACCATCCCCAATATCGTAGACTTGCTTGCGATAGTTCATTGACTCAGTTGCCCAATCGCGAATAGAAGTTTTTTGCCAGGTGGCCACGGTCGCCTTATCAGGCGTGCCCAACGCCAACGCTAATTCAGTATAGCTAAGTTTTGTGTCATCAATCATGTCGCTGTCCCAAACGCGATGAAGATTTGAGTCGCCACGAAACCATTTGACTTTCGCTCTATTGCCACCCTGATCATCACAACACCCAACATGAAGCGGCTGATGAAGATCTCCCACTAAGTGTATAAGTATTCTTATGTACTCGATTTCTTTCTTCT
>JAYVBN010000479.1:0-3369 GCA_043750455.1 Bacteroidia bacterium
GAGATTTAAAAATTCAAAATTCATATTTTAAGATTACTGCTTCCCATGGTCTCAAAACCGAAGGATCAAGTTCTCCATAATTCCCAATTAATTGCTGGTAGGGTTGCAAATCTTCTATTGGAAATTTAACAGGATGATCAGAGAAATTAAGCATAATCAGTAATTTTTCTTTTTCCAGTTGCCGAACAAAAGAAAATAAATAGTGGTGTTCATTTTCTATTTGAGAATAACTTCCATAAGTTAAGACAGGATAATTCTTCCGCACCGAAACCATACTTCTAAAATAGTTTAAAATAGAATTAGCATCAGTGCTTTGAGCCTCCACATTAATCTCACTCTTGTTCATATTGACATTCATCCATGGATCACCTGTTGTGAATCCTCCTTGTGACCAGGCATTCCATTGTAGAGGAGTGCGGGCGTTGTCTCGCCCAGAGTAATTTACAGCTTTCAGAAAATTAACTTCTGATATACCTTTCTTCTGAGCTTCGAGCCATCCGTTTTGGGTTTCAATATCTTTTGATTCTGAAATGGCGGTGAGCTTTGTATTGGTCATGCCAATTTCATCACCCTGAAAAATAAATGGCGTACCTCGCATGGAAATTAAAAGAGTGATCAATAGCTTGGAAGACTTTTCCCAATACTCCTGATCATTTCCCCATCGTGAAACCATACGAGGGAAGTCATGGTTGCCGAGAAACACACTGCCCCATCCTTTCTTTTCAAATGCTTCGTCCCAGGTTTTAAAAACCTTTTTAAAATCGGTTAAGGTCCAGGGAATAGGATCAAACCTGCCGCCTGCACCTTGATCCATAAACATATGGCCAAAGTGAAAGATCATATCCAACCCGTGAGCTTCATCCAAATAATCCATCGCGTTTTGTGGAGTGATGCCTGGGCCTTCACCTACTGTCATTACATTATATTTATTCCAGACGTTATCCTTTGCTTCACGAATGAATTCTTTTAGCCGTGGGCCATTGGCATAATACTTTTTTATAGTCTCGTTAAAATCAGGGGTGTCTGTGTCAGGAAAATCAATTCGCTTGGAAATGGCCGAGATTACATCAAGTCTCAAACCATCCACGCCTTTATCCAACCAAAATTTCATAAGATTCTGAACTTCTATTCTAAGCTTTGGATTTTCCCAATTCAGGTCAGGTTGCTTCCGCGAAAACAGATGCAAATAATATTCACCAGTAGCTTCATCCAATTGCCAGGCGCTACCACCAAAAAAAGATGGCCAGTTGTTGGGTGGGCCTCCGTTCTTCCCTGGCTTCCAGAAATAATAATTGCGGTGAGGATTGTCTTTCGATTTTCTAGATTCATTAAACCACGGATGCTCATCAGAAGAATGATTGAGCACCAAATCCATAATAAGTTTCAGACCTCGAGCATGGAGACCTGCGAGGAGTTCATCAAAATCCTTTAGCGAACCAAACTCGGGCTGGATGCTGTAATAGTCGCTTATGTCATAGCCGCCATCGTCATTGGGTGATTTATAAATTGGATTAAGCCATACCGCATCCACACCCAGGCTTTTTATATAATCAAGTTTTTGAATTATCCCTTGTAGGTCGCCAACGCCATCTCCATCGCTGTCCTTGAAACTTCTTGGATAAATTTGATAGACTACAGCTTCTTTCCACCAGGTTCCTTTAGGCATGTCACGGGGTCAATTTCTCTGGATCTTGTCGCGTATCAAATAGGGTAGCTATTTCAATCTCACTCTCCTTGATACGATAGTAGAATGTAGTCTGCTTCGAGACTACGCATTTATAAAGCCCTTTAAACGCTCGGGATTCAGGGCAGCTTTTAGGATAGTGAGATAATTGATTGATTTTAATGTCGAGCTTAACTATAAATTCTTGTTTAACTTTTTCAGACCATTCTAGTTTAAGATAAATTAATAATACCTCCAACTTAGACTTTGCCGTAGACGATAGAACAACTTTCATTATCCCTACCGGTACTTGGCTACTATGCTTTCATAATCGTGTGTTTGACCTGCATCCAGTTCTGCCAAGCCCTTTTTTATCTCCAGTCTTTGAGGCTCACTTAGCTCATTCCAAAAGTCAATATCCTCTTCCTGCAAAGCCTGTATTTTACTAAGAATCTTCTCATCATTTAATTGGATGAGCCACTGTATTATATCTAATTTCCTGGCTGTAGTATCCATATTCTCATCGTTTTAAAGGCATTTCAAATATAACGATTTGGAAGAATATTATTTAACCATTTCCAAACCACGATTCGAACAAAGATTCTTTTGCTCGTTTATCAACAACTACTTCAATTGCATATCTAGTCTTTAGTTCATCAAGCAAATTAACAAGCGTATCCTCCATTGCTTGATCCTTGATATAAAATTCGAATTTCCTTGATTCATTATCCATTGAAAACTCAACCCAATTCTTGAACCCCTGCCGTGTACTTCTTGTACCAAACACACTAGGCGAATTAATAATGAATTTTAGTTGAGTCATTTTCTCTACGGGAAAAATAGTTTTATTAGCATAAAGTCTTTCCCTACCTAACTTAAGTACACCTAAATTATGCGATGAGCATTTTAGTCCGAATATCACCGTGAGTGCGGCAGCTATTAAAGCAAAATAACTTACCCACGACTCAAAGGTTTGCCAATCTTTAAAAAACAATTGTATTTTATTTTCTTCTATTATACTTGGATTCCATTTGTTATTAATCAAAAAAATAAATAGTAGCAAAACAAATGCAGATAAGCACAAGACGAATTGATTTCGCAAAAATAATTTTGAATTAACACGTTTCGTTTCAATGTCCATTTAAGAAAGACTCTGATCTTATTGAAAACTGAGTAATACTAACCATTAGACTATTAATCTCATCCCACTCTTTGACTAGCTTCTCATCGCTCCAACCCAACTTACTCTTCATTTCCTCAGCAATCGCTTGCTTGTGCTCCTTTACCATTCTAATATCAAAATACATAAGACCTGTTCTTCGCACCAAAAAATCCTGCAGCGAGCAAACCATTTCGCTCTGCAAACAAAAATCTAATTCTGCTTTTAATAAAGATAGTTCAGGAGCATTGTTATCAAAGTTAGATTCTAAACTATCGAGTATCTGATCGGTTTGTCTTCCAAAATTCTCCACCAGGTATTTTGCTTTGGCTTCAGGGAGCCCAAGTTGAAGGAGTCTCTTTCTTACTACAACCAAGTATCTCTTCACAGCAACAAAATCTACAAAATCCGATAGTGTTAATTTGATTTTATGTGTCATGCAGGGCATAAATCTCTTCCCTTCAAAGTGCTTTTCAATAACCAGATCAACTACACGCTCAGCCATCTTACGATATCCGGTAAGCTTCCCTCCTGCTATGGAGATGAG
>JAYVBN010000480.1:0-4315 GCA_043750455.1 Bacteroidia bacterium
TTGTCAGTGATGTCCTTCCATTTGGCTGTTTCTTCCTTTTCTTTAAAGCTTGTTTTAGTTACAATCTCATTAAATCTTTTAGTATCAGATTTTTTTACCTGCTCGATTGCCCATGCAGAATATCTCAATGTCCAGGCTGCAAGGTAATTGGTGTACCAATTATTATTTACGTTATTCTCATACTCATTAGGACCCGTGACACCCAACATCACATACTTATTTTTATCAGCCGACCAATTAACGCGTTGTGACCAAAAACGGGAAATGCCAATCAATACCTCTAAGCCGTATTCATTGAGATAATTCACATCGCCCGTATAATTAATATAATCGCGAATAGCATAGACCATGGCACTAGTGCGATGCACTTCCTCAAATGTAATCTCCCACTCGTTATGGCACTCCTCTCCATTCATGGTTACAAATGGATAAAATGCTGCGCCATCTGTGAAACCTAATTTTTTTGCGTTCTCAATTGCTTTTGGAAGGTGCTTGTAACGGTACACTAAAAGATTTCGTGCTACTTTAGGATCTGATGTACTCAGATAGAATGGAAGACAATATGCTTCTGTATCCCAATAAGTACTACCACCATATTTCTCACCAGTAAATCCTTTGGGGCCTATATTTAATCTTTCGTCTTTGCCTGTATAGGTTTGAGTAAGTTGAAATATATTGAAGCGTATGCCTTGTTGCGCTGCTATATCGCCATCAATTGTAATATCACACTCTTCCCATTTGTGTGCCCACACCGCAGCATGATCTGCAAATAATTTTTGGAAACCCGCCTTCGCAATCTCGTCAAGCTTAGACTTACATAGATTAGTCAGGAAGTCTTTTGGGTGATTTTCTGAAGAGAGAACTGCTGCATACTTATAGATAATCATTTCTGCTCCTTGCTTGAGCTCTACCTCTACAACATTGTCAGCATATTTTTCACTTGTATTCGTAAATACCTTTCCTTTAATCAGTTTGCCTTCTGTTTCAAGGTCATACTCCATTCCTGTGCACACGTGGAAAAATGTCTTTTTGGTTTGCGCTGTGACAACAGCCCAGCCCATCTGAGACTCCTGATATACCTCTTCCCAGAATTTCTCATCGTAGTTAGAGTCCTTGTTTACAACATCGGCATCTACGGCAAGGGTGATTGAAGCGGCCGAAGAAAAATTAAGGGGGGTTATTGAATATCGAATCGCTCCTACCTCTCCATCAGCCATCGAACAAAAACGTTTAGAATCAATAGCAACCTTCTTTCCATCCGAAAAAGTTGCTTTAAATGAACGATGAAGAAGTCCCTGCTTCATATCCAGAACGCGAACAAAGTCTTCCACTTTGCATTTTGCCAAATCAAGAATTTGATCTCCGACTTTTACTTTGATGCCAATCCAGCTAGGTGCATTTAATACCTTAGCAAAGTATTCAGGGTATCCATTTTTCCACCACCCAACGCGCGTCTTGTCTGGATAATAAACCCCGGCTACATAAGTACCCTGATGTGTATCGCCTGAATAATCTTCTTCAAAATTGGCGCGTTGCCCCATGCGGCCATTGCCGATGCTGAATACACTTTCTGAAATACGGTTGAGGTGTGGATCAAAACCTTCTTCAATGATGTGCCACGGATGGTGCTTAAGATATTGTTTCATAAAAAATCAGTTCAAAATTCAGAGTTTAAGGTTTGAAGTTTAAAGTCTGCCGTCTTTGCGATTACAAGGTTTGCCTTTCCTAATTGTTCAGCAGATCCTACTCCAACACATTTCATTCCTGCAGCAAGAGCTGCTTCAACACCAGCTTCAGCATCTTCAAATACAACACACGATGCCGGATCAACACCTAGCTTTTTGGCTGCTAATAAAAATATTTCAGGGTCTGGTTTACTGTGTATGATCATCGTTCCATCAACAACTGCATCAAATTCATTTTCAATATTGAGTAAACGAATTACAGCCGGTGCATTTTTACTACTCGAAGCCAATGCCACTTTCAGACCTTTTGATCGCATACTTTTCAGTAGTTCCTTTACCCCGGGGAAAATTTCCTCTGGTTTCATTGTATTTACATACTCCACAAACCAACTGTTCTTTTTATTTGCAATTCGCTCCATCTCAGCAGCTGACAATTTTATTCCACCCAAATCAAGAATAATCTCCAGGGATCGCATTCTACTGACTCCTTTTAATAATTCATTTTGATCGAGTGTTAAATCAAAGCCTAATTCTATTGCTAACCGTTTCCACGCGAGGTAGTGATAATGAGCAGTGTCTACAATGACACCGTCCAAATCGAATATTACAGCTTTAATCACTTTGTGAATTCTGATAAGTTAAAAATAAGTTTCCTGAATAATTTTTTCTGTTTCCGCAAGTGATTTAAATACCGCAAATGTCTTGCCTTGCGTTCTAAGTGCGCCCAATGCATTTCCATAGCGTACTGCGTTAACATAATCGCCTGGCATCTGAAGTAATCCAAATCCAACACCTCCGGCAAAGGAATCGCCACAGCCGGTGGTGTCAATTACCTGATTAACTTTTACGGCTGGTACCATCACCTCTTTGATCTTCCCTCTCACTTTGTAATAAACAAGGCAGCCTCTTGAATCGACTGTGACACACACGCATTTGACACCCAGATTTATGCAATGCGTAGCAAATTCCAAAAGTTCTTTACGATCGGGTTCCTCAGAAATCGTAAAATCTTGTCTCTCATATTCTTTCTTAAACCAGGAGGCCTGAGCTTCTTCTAAATTCATTTTCAGCACATGGATATAGGGGAGCCATTGATCACGATCTATCCAAAATTTCCGTTGTCGTTCACCGTTAGCTAAACAGGCGGTGGTGGGTCCGTGTGCATCAAAAATTATAGTCCCCTTGCTTTTCTTTTTCAGATACTTAAGAGTATCCAGGGAAATTTCATAATCGCTTATAGGGATGAACACAAAAACATCACAATCTAGAATTTCCTTTACGTCCTCAGGAACAATCGGATCCATGAATCCCGTCTGGCGTTCAACACGGTTATTAACATCCAAAAACCGAAGGCTTATAATATCGCCCTGATCATTTTTTATCGTTATGTATTTTTTATTTAGCCCTGCATAGCCTTTAAAGACCTCCATTACATTGTCTTTATCCACCGCACGAAGATGTACCACCGGAATAATTTCAATTTGATCACCTGCCAGAACGGACAAAGCAATTACCGGGTGAGTGACACATCCCCACTTTTGTATTAAATCCCCTTGGTGTGTAACAATGTGATCGCGTGGGATGGGACCCAAAATAGCTATACGCTTCATACTTTTAAGTTCAAAGTTTCGAGTTCAAAGTTTCAAGTTCAAAGTTTCAAATTTAAAATTTCAAGGTTACTATAACCTGAAACAATAAACCTGAAACATTACACAGTTAAATATGCGGCACCAAACACTCCAGCACTATCACCAAGCTTAGGTTTCAGAACGGGCGTATCCAATCGATTATTAAAGATATACTTCTTTAGCGATTCTCTACCCTCCGAATAAATAATATCAATGTTGCCAACTCCTCCACCAATTACAATAACATCAGGATCAAGAATGTTGATAATCACACTTAGGGCTAAACCAAAAAAATGAGTAAGCCGCTCTATGGTTTGCTTCGCAAATGGGTCGGTGCCTGATTTATATAAATCGTACACTTCGCGCATCGTTTTTTGTTGACCACTTATGGAGGCGTAGTACTTTTCAAGTGCGGGGCCAGCCAATATTTTTTCGACACATCCACTTTTGCCACAATAGCATGGCCCGCCAGATTCATCTAAAAAATTATGACCCCACTCACCTCCAATACCTTGCAATCCGTTAATTACTTTTCCATCCACCACAACACCACCGCCTACCCCTGTTCCCATGATTACGCCAAATACAACTTTGGCATTTGGATATTTCTCTTTGGCAATTCCCATATTCGCTTCAGCAAGTGCAAAGCAATTGGCATCATTGGCCATAAAAACCTCTGTGCCTAAAATTCGCTCAAGATCAGTTTTAAGTGGCCTTCCATTAAGGCTTGTTGAGTTGCTGTTCTTCATCACACCCAAACCGGGGTCAAGTGTGCCTGGGGTTGCAATGCCGATTTTTTTTGGTTTATAGCCTGCAAATACCTCCATCTTATCCACCACCAATTTTACCTGGCCAATAATATGGTCGTAGCCCTTGTGTCCTTCTGTAGGCAAGCGATCACGAAATAGAACTTGTGGGTCTACAGCTGATTTTAAAATAGCACCTTCTACCTTTGTGCCACCCAGTTCAATGCCCCATAGATTGTTGTTCATTCAGGATTTG